>RFJX01000272.1 GCA_003694425.1 Gammaproteobacteria bacterium | reverse complement strand
GGCGATACGGTCACGCCCGGTGAAGTGGTCGAGGTGGATGGCCGGACCCTGGAGCAGGAGGTCCTGTTCCCGTCCAGTGTCCGCATCCTGGCCT
This sequence comes from Gammaproteobacteria bacterium, assembly GCA_003694425.1. GTDB lineage: Bacteria > Pseudomonadota > Gammaproteobacteria > J113 > J113 > J113. The sequence goes on along the minus strand of RFJX01000272.1, from coordinate 4,460 downwards.
ACTACAAGCCGGAGGGGGAACTGGTCAGCCGCCGCGATCCCCAGGGGCGCCCGACCGTGTTCCGGAAACTGCCGCAACTCGCGGCGGGCAGCTGGCGGGCGGTGGGGCGCCTCGATCTCAATACCTCCGGCCTGCTCCTGTTCACCACCGACGGCGAGCTGGCCAACCGGCTGATGCACCCCGCCACCGGCATCGACCGTGAATATGCGGTCCGGATCCGGGGCGCCGTGAGCGAGGAGGCGATCCGCAATCTCCTTGCGGGGGTGGAGCTGGAGGATGGCCCGGCCCGCTTCACCGATATCGTCGAGGTGGGCGGAGAGGGGGCCAACCGCTGGTATCACGTCTGTCTGATGGAAGGGCGCAAACGCGAGGTGCGGCGGCTCTGGGAATCGCAGGGGGTCCAGGTCAGTCGTCTGATCAGGGTCCGTTTCGGTCCCGTGGTGCTGCCCCGTTCCGCCCGCCCCGGGTCCTTCTGGGACCTGGAGCGGGATGAGGTCGATGCCCTGCTGGAGTGGTCCGGGATGGAGCATCTGAAGGAGCGGGTGGCCAGGGTACGGGAGGCGCGGGGACGCGGGAAGTGACCCCGGGTGAAAGGCTGCTGCGGATCTACCGGCGGCTGCTCGAGGCCCACGGTCACCAGCACTGGTGGCCGGGGGAGACGCCCTTCGAAGTCATGGTGGGCGCGGTCCTGACCCAGAACACCGCCTGGAGCAATGTGGAGCGGGCGATCGACAATCTGCGGGCCGCCGGGGCCCTGGACCCCCGCCACATCGCCGGGATGGAGCCGGGCAGGCTGGGCGAGCTGTTGCGTCCCTCCGGCTACTTCAACGTCAAGGCGAAGCGGCTGCAGGCCTTCTGCCGCTGGTATCTGGAGGAGGGCGGCCTCGAGGCCCTGCGGCAGCTGCCGGACGGGGAACTGCGGCGGCGGTTGCTGTCGGTACACGGGATTGGTCCGGAGACTGCCGACGACATCCTCCTCTACGCCTTCGACCGGCCGATATTCGTCATCGACGCCTACACCCGCAGGCTATTCTCCCGGCTCGGGCTGATCAGCGGCGACGAGGGCTACGAGGAGCTGCGCGGCTGGTTCGAGCGCCACCTCGGCCCGGACGTGGCGCTCTACAACGACTACCACGCCCAGATCGTGGTCCAGGCCAAGGAGGTCTGCCGCCCGAGGCCCCGCTGCGAGGCCTGCTGCCTGCGGCGGGTATGTGAATATCGCACCACGGAGGCACGGAGAAGGTCTGTAACAGGGACGCCGGATTGAATCGACGTCGGTCGGCATTCAGGGACAGGTCATGGTCACCGACAGCCGATGGCCGAAAGCTGACAGCCCTTTCTTCTCCGTGTCCTCCGTGCCTCCGTGGTGAGTTCTGTCAGGCGCTGGCGGCCAGTTCCGGCTGTTCCTCGCGCTGGCGCGCCTTGACCTGGCGGCGGCGCTCGGTCAGGACCGGCTCGGTGTAGCCGTTGGGCTGCTTCCTGCCGGTGAAGACCAGGTCCAGGGCCGCCTGGAAGGCGATGCTGTTCTCGAAGTCGGGGGACATCGGCCGGTAGCCGGGGTCGCCCTCGTTCTGGTGGTCCACGATCGCCGCCATCTTGCGGAAGGTCTCGATCACCTCGTCCCTGGTCACCAGACCGTGGTAGAGCCAGTTGGCGATGTGCTGGCTGGAGATGCGCAGGGTGGCGCGGTCCTCCATCAGGGCGGTGTCGTGGATGTCGGGGACCTTGGAGCAGCCGATCCCCTGTTCCACCCAGCGCACCACGTAACCGAGGATCCCCTGGGCATTGTTCTCGAGCTCGGTGCGGATCTCGCCTTCGGTCAGCTCCCGGTCCAGCAACGGGATGGTGAGGATGTCCTCCAGGCTGGCGCGCGGCGAGCTGCGCAGCTCCTGCTGGCGGGTCCAGACGTTGACCCGGTGGTAGTGCATGGCGTGCAGGGTGGCGGCGGTGGGGGAGGGGACCCAGGCGGTGCTGGCGCCGGCCCGCGGATGATTGACCTTCTGTTCCATCATCGCCGCCATGTTGTCCGGCTCGGCCCACATCCCCTTGCCGATCTGGGCGTGGCCCGGAAGGCCGCACTCCAGGCCGATGTCCACGTTCCAGTCCTCGTAGGCCAGCAGCCAGGTGGCCTTCTTCAGGTCCTCCTTGGGCAGCATCGGGCCGGCCTCCATGGAGGTGTGGATCTCGTCGCCGGTGCGGTCGAGGAAGCCGGTATTGATGAAGATGACCCGGTCCTGCGCGGCGCGGATGCACTCCTTGAGATTGACCGTGGTACGCCGCTCCTCGTCCATGATGCCGATCTTGACCGTCTTCGGCTCCAGGCCGTAGGCGCGTTCGATGCGCTCGAACAGGTCCACGGTGAAGGCTACCTCGTCCGGACCGTGCAGCTTGGGCTTGACGATGTAGATGCTACCCGCCCGGCTGTTGCGGTAACGGCCGTTGCCCAGCAGGTCGTGTTTGGCGGTGAGGATGGTGACGACGGCGTCCAGGATCCCTTCCGGGACCGGCTCCCCCGATGCGGTGGTGACGGCATCGGTAACCATGTGCAGTCCCACGTTGCGCAGCAGCATCAGGCTGCGGCCGGGCAGGGTGAGGGTGCCGCCGTCGGGGGCGGTGTACTCGCGATCCGGCGCCAGGGTGCGCTCGATGGTCTCGCCGTCCTTGACCACGGTACGCTTCAGGTCGCCCTTCATCAGCCCCAGCCAGTTGCGGTAGACCCGCACCTTGTCCTCGGCGTCCACCGCGGAGACCGAGTCCTCGCAGTCCATGATGGTGCTCACGGCCGATTCGAGCTGGATGTCGTAGACATTGGCCAGGTCTCCGCGGCCGATGTAGTAGCCCTCGCCGATACGGATCTCGATGTGCAGGTTGTTGTGGTTGAGCAGGATGGAATCGGGCGATTCGGGGTCACCGGTGTAGCCGGCGAAGCGCTCGCGCTTGCCCAGCCCGGTCTCGCTGCCGTCCCCCATCACCGCAACCAGCCGGCCGGCGTGGACCTTGTACTTCACCACGTAGTGGTGACTGCCGACGGCCAGCGGAACGTGGCGGTCGAGGAAGTCGCGGGCGTACTTGATGACCTGGCGGCCGCGCACCGGGTTGTATCTCTTCGTCCGCTTGCAGCCCTGCAGTTCGGGGATCACGTCGGTGCCGTAGAGGGCGTCGTAGAGGCTGCCCCAGCGGGCGTTGGCGGCGTTCAGGGCATAGCGGGAGTTGTCCACCGGGACCACCAGCTGGGGGCCGGCGATGGTCCCGATCTCCGGATCGACGTTCTCCGTGGTGACCTGAAAGGGCTCCCCCTCCGGCTGGAGGTAGCCGATCGACTCGAGGAACCCGCGGTACTCCTTCATCTCGATGGGCCGGCCGCGGCGTTCGCGGTGCCAGGCATCGATCTGCTCCTGCAGCTCGTCACGGCGTGCCAGCAGGGCCCGGTTGCGGGGGCCGAACTCCTCCAGCAGCGCGGCCAGGGTGGCCCATACGGTGTCGTCGGAGACGCCGGTGTCGGGCGCGATCTCCTCGCGGACGAGGCGGTAGAGCGGTTCGGCTATGCGCAGGCCGTGCTTCTCGATGGTATCAGTCACAGGTCTTCTCCCTCCTGACTGGTTGATCACTGAAAGTAACACTACAACAGGAGAATGATGCGACGCAACAAGGGAAGCGACGGCGCCAAGGTTGTATCATCGTCACCGGAAACCCCAATCCGGGCCGCGGGAGAGACGATCAGCAATGAGCGAGGACAACGATATCCACAACATGGCGGTGTTCTGCGACTTCGAGAACATCGCCCTGGGGGTGCGGGATGCCCGGTACGAGGCCTTCGACATCCAGAAGGTGCTCGAGCGGCTGCTGCTCAAGGGCAGCATCGTGGTCAAGAAGGCCTACTGCGACTGGGCCCGCTACAAGGAGTTCAAGCCGGCCATGCACGAGGCCGCCTTCGAGCTGATCGAGATCCCGCACCTGCGCCAGTCGGGCAAGAACTCGGCCGACATCCGCATGGTGGTGGACGCCCTCGATCTCTGCTACACCAAGCCGCATGTCGACACCTTCGTCATCATCAGCGGTGATTCCGACTTCTCGCCGCTGGTCTCCAAGCTGCGGGAGAATGCCAAGCGGGTGATCGGGGTGGGGGTGAAGCAGTCCACCTCCGACCTGCTGGTGGCCAACTGTGACGAGTTCATCTTCTACGACGACCTGGTGCGCGAGGCGGAGCAGGCCAGGCAGAAGAAGAAGCGCAAGCCGAAGAAGAAGGCCACCAGGGCCGCCTCCGGGGAGGAGGCGCGCCAGCAGGAGGCCCTGGAGAAGGTGGTGGAGACCGCCGAGGACCTGCTCGAGGAGCGCGGCGACAGCGAGAAGGTATGGGGCTCGATGGTGAAACAGGCCCTGAAGCGGCTCCAGCCCGGCTTCAACGAGCGCTATTACGGCTTCCGCAGCTTCAACCACCTGCTGGAGGTGGCCGCGGAGCG
>RFJX01000271.1 GCA_003694425.1 Gammaproteobacteria bacterium | reverse complement strand
CCGTGAGGGTGAGCAGGGCCAGCAGCAGCGCCCCGGTGATCGCCATCACCAGGCCGGCGACCGGCCGGTGACCGGTCGTGGCGGGCGGATCGGAGCTCCGGCAGGCCTCAGCCACGGTCGTCGCCGGCGATCCGCCACTGCACGGGCTCGCCGGCGCGGAAGGGGACCAGGCGCTGGCCGCCGCACGGGACCTCTTCGGGCACGGTCCAGGCGTCGCGCCGGAGGGTCAGGGTCCCGCGGTTCGGGGGGAGGGCGTAGAAGGCCGCGCCGTGGAGGCTGGCGAATCCCTCCAGCCGGTCCAGGACGCCGGCCTGTTCGAACACCTCGGCGTAGAGTTCGATCGCGGCGTGGGCGGTGTAGATCCCGGCGCAGCCGCAGGCCGATTCCTTGGCGCTGCGGGGGTGGGGGGCGCTGTCGGTGCCGAGGAAGAACTTCGGATCGCCGCTCACCGCCGCCTCCACCAGCGCCTCCCGGTGGCGCTCGCGCTTGAGCACCGGCAGGCAGTAGTGGTGCGGGCGCAGGCCGCCGGCGAACAGGGCGTTGCGGTTGAGCAGCAGGTGGTGGGCGGTGAGGGTGGCGGCGACGCGACCGCCGGCTCCGCGCACGAATTCCACCCCCTCGCGGGTGGTGACGTGCTCGAGCACCACCTTCAGCCCCGGCAGGCGCTCCAGCAGCGGGGCCAGCAGCCGCTCGATGAAGACCCGCTCGCGGTCGAACACATCGACCTCCGGGTCCGTCACCTCGCCGTGCACCAGCAGGGGCATCCCCGTCTCCGCCAGCGCGGCCAGGGTCTCCATGCAGCGCCCGATGTCGGTCACCCCCGCGGCGGAATTGGTGGTGGCGCCCGCCGGATACCACTTCACGGCGTGGACCCGGCCGCTCTCGCGCGCGGCATGGACCTCCTCCGGAGGGGTGTCGTCGGTCAGATAGAGGGTCATCAGCGGCTCGAAGTCGAGCCCCCCGGGAAGCGCCTCGAGGATGCGCCGGCGGTAGGCCAGGGCCAGTTCCGTGGTGGTGACCGGCGGGGCCAGGTTGGGCATGACGATGGCCCGGGCGAAGCGCCGCGCGCTGTCCGGCAGCACGCACCTGAGCATCTCGCCGTCGCGCAGATGGAGGTGCCAGTCGTCCGGCCGGGTGATGGTGATCGCCTGCATGCCTCTTCCCCTGGTGTCGATGCGCGAATTCTATCCCGGATCCGGCCGGCGGTCCCGGCGCCCACCCGGCTGGGCGGGAACGGCCGGATCGGCTATCTTCTGCCGGTCGCCACCTACAGGCCCGAACCGACCATGAGAATCGCCGAGCCGAGACCGGAGGATTTCTCCAGCCCCCTGCTGGCCTGCATGCGGGCCCCGCGCCCGCGCTTTCTGCTGGCCGCGGTGGTGCCCATGCTGGTGGGACTGGGCTGGGTGGTCCATAACGGCCATGAACTCGATCTCCCCGCCGCCATCGGCACGTTGCTGGCCGGCGTCCTGATGAATGCCGCCATCAATCTGTACAACGACTATCAGGATGACCTCAACGGGACCGACCGGCGGAACGAGGAGCGGGTCTATCCTTTCACCGGCGGCAGCCGCTTCATCCAGAACGGCATCCTCGGGCGCGGGCAGGTCCTGGCCCTGGCCGTGACGCTGTTTCTGACCACCATCGCCCTCGGGCTGTGGCTGAGCACCTATGCCGGTCCCGGCCTGATCGGCCTGGGGCTGTTCGGTCTGCTGCTCGGTTGGGGATATTCCGCCCCGCCGCTCAGGTTCAACAGCCGCGGTCTGGGGGAGCTGGCGGTGTTCACCGGCTTCGGCCTGCTCCCCTCCGGGGCCTGGCTGGTGCAGTGCGGGCAGTGGTCGAAGGACCTGCTGCTGGTGTCGCTCCCGATCGGGCTGCTGTGTGCCTTGCTGCTCTACGTGAACCAGTTTCCCGATCGCCGCGCGGATCTTGGTGCCGGCAAGCTCACCCTGGTGGCCCGCCTGGGTCCGACACGGGCCCGCTGGGGCTATCCGCTGCTGGCCGGTGCCGCGCTGCTGCTCCATCTCCTGCTGGTGGCTTCCGGCCGATTGCCGTTACCAGGCCTCATCGCCCTGTTGCCGGCTCCGCTGTTCCTATACGCGGCACGGTGCCTGTTCCGTCATGCAGACGAGCCGGTGAAGCTGACGCCTGCCCTGGCGATGACCATCGTCGCCGTACTCGGTTACGGCCTCCTGCTGTCGATCGTGCTGTTCTCCACCGCGGCTCACAGCACACACCCGGGGTGAGGAGGAAGGCCGGGAGGTGCCCGGAGCCGGCCATGGTGACATGCCTTGCCTGCCTCCCTTCCCCAAGTTAAGGTTGCAGGCGGGAAGAAGGGGACGACAGGGAGGAGGAGCTGTGGCAGAGGGACACCTGGTCGACATCTATGTCGTCTACGGGATCTCCTTCCTCGCCCTGGGCCTGGCTCTCTATCTCTCTCCCCACGGGGATCAGCAGGTCCTCCCCTTTGCCCGTCACCTGCCGCTCCTCGCCGGATTCGGGATCCTGCACGGCCTGTACGAACTGGTGGTGGCCTGGCACCTGGCCCACCCCGGGCACGGCTTCATGCTCCATCCCTTCCAGACCACCCTGCTGATCGGCTCCTATCTCCCGCTGCTGGAATTCGGGCGGCGGCTGACCCAGCTTCTGACCGGGTACCGCCTGCCGTTGCCGGTGGTCGCGGGCTCCTCCTTCCTCGGGGTGGCACTGTGCGGACTGCTGGCACTGGACACCGCGGGTGGCCTGGCGCTGGGGGCCAGATACTTCATCGGCCTGCCCGGTTCCCTCCTCACCGGGTACGGCCTGCTGCGAACCGGCCTGGGCCGGCGGGGGGAGCCGGAGTGGCGTGGCGTGTGCCTGGCCCTCTGCCCGGCCGGGGTGGCATTCCTGTGCTACGGTCTGTTCGCCGGCCTCGTGGTCACGCCGGTGCCCGGTCTGCCTCTCCTCCTGAGCGAGGAGGGATTTCTCGGGCTGAGCGGTATCCCGATCCAGTTGCTGCGCGCGGCGTGCGCCGTCGTGGCGGCCGGCGGGCTGGTCCGGGTCGCCCGCCTGGCCAGTGATCGCCTCCAGCGCCGGGAGCAGCAGGCGCTTGCCTCGCTGGCCCGGCTCAATGCCGAACTGGAGGCCCGGGTCAGGGAACGGACCGCCTCGTTGCAGGAGGTGATCGACGAACTCGGGGCGGAGGTCAGGGAGCGGAAGCGGGCCGAACAGGAGCTGACCCGGACACTGGAGGAACTGCGGGCGGCCAGGAGACGCCAGGACGAGCTGCTGGAGATCGCCCATCATGAACAGCGGCGTCTGGCCACCCTGCTCTCGGCGATGAACATAGGCATCCTGTTCGAGGATCGCCGGGGGCGGGTGGAGTTCATCAACCCCGCCTTTCTCCGCCTCTGGGCCATTCCGGAAGAGGTGGACATCATCGGCATGCCGGCCAGAGAGGTCCTGGAGCACTCCACCCACCGCTTCGCCCGGCCCAGCATCGCCTCGAAGCATGTGCTACAGGTCCTCGACGCCAACGAGATCAGCGAGCGCTTCGAGATCGACCTCTACGACGGCCGCATCCTGACCCAGCTCTCCTACCCCGTGACCGCCAGTGACGGTGCCATCCTGGGTCGTCTGTGGCTCTACGAGGACATCACCCACGAGCGCCAGACCGCACGGCAGCTGCTCTATCTGGCCGAACACGACCCGCTCACCGGCCCTCTACAACCGCCACCGGTTCCAGAAGGATCTGGAAGAGAAGCTCAACACCGCCCGGCGGGCCCCGATCCGCTTCGCCCTCTACTACTTCGATCTCGACGAGTTCAAGTACATCAACGACACCTTCGGTCACAGCGCCGGCGACACCGTCCTGACCCGCGTTGCCAGCGAGGTCGGGCGCCTGGTCCGTTCCAGTGAGGTCTTCGCCCGCCTGGGGGGCGACGAGTTCGCGGTACTCTCCATCCTCGGGGATCGCGAACAGCCCGGTGCCCTGTGCCAGCGCATCATCGCCGCCGTTTCCTCGCTCCCGTTGCGCCTGCGCGGCACCAACCTGCGCCTGACCACCAGCATCGGCGTGGCGATCTATCCCGAACACGGCACCAGCGCCGAGGAGCTGGTTGCCCATGCCGATGCCGCCATGTACCGGGCCAAGGAGAAGGGCAAGAACACCTGGGTGATCTACGATCCGGACAAGGACATATCGGAAAGCGCCCTGCGCCACATGACCATGGGACGGCTGATCGAATGGGCGATCGAGGAGAACGGCCTGGAGATCCACTATCAGGGGGTCTATCGTCCGGATGGCCGCCTGGCCCATCTCGAGGCGCTCTTGCGGATCCGGGGAACGGAGCATCCCGATCACCTGATCATGCCGGGACAGATCATCCCGGTGGCCGAGCGCAGCGGCCAGATCGTCGAACTCGACCGGGCGGTGATCCGCCACTGTGTCGCCGCCCTGGCCGACGACCCGCAGATGCCGCCGGTGGCGGTCAACATCTCCGGCAAGAGCTTCGATCAGCCCTCATTGCCCGATTACATCGGCGGCTTGCTGGAGGAATCGGGTGTCGCGCCCGAGCGCCTGCTGGTGGAGCTGACCGAGACCGAAGCGGTCAGCGACCTGGACGATGCCCAGCGTTTCATCGATGCCATCCACAGGATCGGGTGCCAGGTCTGCATGGACGATTTCGGCAGTGGCTTTGCCACCTTCTTCTACCTGAAGTACCTGGACGTGGACATCCTCAAGATCGACGGCCTGTTCATCCGCGACCTGCCCGGGAACCAACAGAACCAGACCTTCGTCCGGGCGATGCTCGATATCACCCGCGGAATGGAGAAGCGGGCGGTCGCGGAGTTCGTCGAGGACCAGGCCACCGCCCGGATGCTGGCCGAGATGGGGATCGACCTGCTCCAGGGCTATTACTTCGGGCGGCCGGTACCGGACTACCGCGCCCTGCTGGAACAGCAGGCGGGCAGCCGGGCGGGATAGGCCCCGCAGTGGCGGCTCCCGTCCTCCGCTGACCGGCGACCTTCGGCCCGTCACTCCGTGAAGGGGGGCTGTTCAGGCCGGTGGGTCCTCCCGGCAGCAACCCCGTTCCTGCTGTACCGGGGGGCAGGGGACATCTCCCCAGGAGCAGAACACGCAGCAGTCTCCGGGTTTCGGTCGCAACAGTTCATGGCAACCCGGACACTCCCAGAACCACTGGCAGGAATCGGTCGGCATGATCTCCCGGCTGCGATGGCCGCAGCGGGGGCAGGTGATGGTCGATTCGAGGGTCGGTTCACGGGACATGGCTGCAAACTCCTCCAGGCGGCAGGCGGGCAATCTGGCTCCGGAGACGGCTACGGGTTCAGGGTGCCGGTCCGGGCCCTGTCCCGATGCCTCTCAGGCCAGCCCGTGGCGGGACATCGGCAGGGTCCGTACCCGGCGGCCGGTGGCCCGGGCGATGGCGTTGGCGACCGCCGGGCCGATTGGTGGTGTGCCCGGTTCGCCGATCCCGGTGGGAGGTTCCGTCGAGGGCACGATGTGCACCTCAACCTGCGGCATGTCACCGATCCGCAGCAGCGGATAGCGATCGAAGTTGGCCTGATCGACCCGCCCTCCGGTGAGGGTGATCTCGTTGCGCAGCACGGCCCCGAGGCCGAAACCCAGCGCCCCCTCGACCTGGGCCCGGATGTTGTCCGGGTTGACCGGGATGCCGCAATCCACGGCGCAGACCACCCGCTCCACCCTGACGGTGCCATCCTCCCGCATCCGCACCTCGGCGATCTCGGCCACGTAGCTGCCGAAGGACCTGTGCACCGCGACCCCGCGGGAGAGCCCCGGCGCGGGGGGGCGATCCCAGCCGATCTTTTCCGCCGCCAGGCGCAGCACCCGGGCCCGGCGCGGGTCCTCGCCCAGCATCCCGAGGCGGTATGCGACCGGATCCCGGCCGGCGCGATCGGCCAGTTCATCGAGCAGGGTCTCGACCACGTAGGCGGTATGGGTGTGGCCGACCGAGCGCCACCACAGCACCGGGACGCCGACCCGGGTGTTGTGTACCTCCACCCGGAAGTGCTCGGCCTGATAGGGCATGTCCACGACCCCTTCAACAGTGGTGGCGTCGATGCCATCCTTGACCAGGTGTGCCTCGAAGGGGGTGCCGCTGATGATGGACTGGCCGACGATGCGGTGGTGCCAGGCCAGCAGTGTCCCGTCGGCGGCGATCCCGGCGCGCACCCGGTGCAGGTACAGCGGCCGGTAGTAACCGCCCTGGATATCATCCTCCCGGGTGTAGATCAGCTTGATCGGGCGCGGCCTGCCCCAGGCCCGGGCCAGGGTGGCCGCCTCGACCACGTAGTGGGCGTCGCCGATGGCCCGCCGGCCGAAGGAGCCGCCGGCCCAGAGGGTGTGGATGCGGACCCGCTCCATCGACAGTCCCAGAACCCGGGCGGCGGCCTGATGGTCGACCGTCTGCAGTTGTGAGCCGGTCCAGAACTCCGCCGTCTCGCCGTCGAAGCGGACGGTCACGTCTATCGGCTCCATGGGGGCGTGGGCCAGGTAGGGGAATTCGTAGTCGGCCTCGACGACGTGGGCGGCGCGATCCAGGGCGGCCGCCGGATCGCCCCGCGAGAGGGCCGGCAGGCCGGGTGTCTGCGCCAGGGCGCGGTACTCGGCCAGCAGTTGTTCGCTGGAGCGGGTCTCGGCCCCGCGCTCGTCCCATTCGATCTCGAGCAGCCTCCGGGCCTGGATCGCCGGCCAGGTGGACTCGGCAATCACCGCCACCCCCTGGGGCATGGTGACGACGTCGATGACGCCCGGTACCTCCAGCGCCCGGGCGCTGTAGACCGAGCGGACGCGGGCGCCCCAGCGCGGGGGCTTGATCAGCGTTGCCACCACCATGTCCTCCAGGTGCAGGTCCATGCCGTACAGGTCGACCGCGCCGCTGCTCTTCACCGGGACATCGACCCGGGGGAATGACTTGCCGATGTAGCGCCACTGTGCGGGATCGCGCAGCCGTGGTTCCCTGGGGACCTCCAGGCGGGCGGCGGCCACGGCGAAATCGCCCAGCTTCGCCTCAAGACCGCCGCGACGGTGGCGGATACGGCCCTGCTCGACCTCGATCTCGGCTACCGGGACGCCCCACTCCCGGGCCGCCGCCATGGCCAGCATCTCACGGGCGGCGGCACCGGCCCGGCGGTACTGCTCGAAGGAGTTGGCGATGGCGGTCGAGCCCCCGGTCCCCTGGATGCCGAAGGCCAGGTTCTTGTAGACCTCCGGGTCGGAGGGGGCGAATTCGGTCCGCACCTGTTCCGGGGAGGCCCCGAGCTCCTCGGCCACCAGGGTGGCCAGGCCGGTGGCGTTGCCCTGGCCCATGTCCAGGTGCTTGTCGATCACCGTGACGATGTCGTCCGGGGAAATGCGCAGGAAGGGGCTGAAGGAGAGTGGTGTGTCAGCGGTTGCCGCCGCCGGGCTCCGTGGCAGGTAGGCGCCGATGAGCAGGCCGGCACCTGCCCCCAGGGAGAGCTTGAGGAAGGTCCGGCGGCTGGCGTCCGGCGGTGTGGACGGATCAGGGGTGGAATGCGAGGCCATGGTTCAGCCCTCCAGCAGCTCGGCGGCCCGGTGGATCCCGGCCCGGATACGGTGGTAGGCGGCGCAGCGGCACAGGTTTCCGGCCAGGGCGGCATCGATCTCCTCGTCACCGGGCCGGGGCGTGGAGGCGAGCAGGGCGGCGGCGGCCATCAGTTGCCCGGACTGGCAGTACCCGCACTGCGGTACGGCCAGCTCCACCCAGGCCCGGCGCAGCGCTTCGGCGGCCCGCCCTTCCAGGGCCTCGATGGTGGTCACCTCCCGGCTCCCGACCGCCGACAGCGGCAGGGCGCAGCTGCGCACGGGAACGCCGTCCAGGTGGACGGTGCAGGCGCCGCACATCCCGATGCCGCAACCGTACTTGGTTCCGGTGAGCCGCAGCTCGTCGCGCAGCACCCACAGCAGCGGGGTGTCGGTGGCGGCCTGGACCTCCCGCTCCCGGCCGTTTACTCGTATGCGTGTGGTCATGTTCTCCTCCCGCCTGTGCCGTCGGACCTGCCCGATGAGAGGCCGCTGAGCGGTCGCCGGCATCACTTGGTGGAGTATAGCAAGGGAGGTCATACTGCCCGGCCTGCATCGTGGTAAGATGCCAGCCCCGATTCATGGTGGTCCGTGTCGGTCCCCCCGCGACGCGAAGCCGCAAACCCCGTCAGGCCCGGAAGGGAGCAGCGGTAGCGGTGGATGCGGGCGCCGGGGTGCGGCTGGCATGGGCCGCCGCCCTTACTTGCGCCGGATGACCCCGACATGACCTACCAGGTGCTGGCACGCAAATGGCGTCCCCGCCGCTTCGAGGAGGTGGTGGGCCAGACCCATGTGCTCAAGGCCCTGGCCAACGCCCTCGACACGGGTCGCCTGCACCACGCCTATCTGTTCACCGGGACCCGGGGCGTGGGCAAGACCACCCTGGCGCGCATCTTCGCCAAGGCGCTCAACTGCGAGCAGGGGGTCTCCAGCCAGCCCTGCGGCGAGTGTTCCGCCTGCCGCGAGGTGGACGAGGGCCGCTTCGTCGACCTGATCGAGGTCGATGCCGCCTCCCGTACCCGGGTGGACGAGACCCGGGAACTGCTCGAAAACGTCCAGTACGCCCCCGCCCGCGGCCGCTACAAGGTGTACCTGATCGACGAGGTGCACATGTTCTCCGGCCACAGCTTCAACGCCCTGCTCAAGACCCTCGAGGAGCCGCCGCCGCACGTCAAGTTCCTGCTCGCCACCACCGACCCGAGGCGCCTGCCGATCACCATCCTCTCGCGCTGCCTGCAGTTCAATCTCAAGCGGCTCGGGCCGGCCCAGATCGAGCGCCACCTCGAGGAGCTGATGCAGAAGGAGGGGGTGGAGCACGACGCCGCCTCGCTGCGCCTCGTCGCCCGCGCCGCCGACGGCAGCCTGCGGGATGCCCTGAGCCTGCTCGATCAGGCCATCGCCCACGGCGGCGGGGCCCTGCGCGAGCAGGAGGTGTCGATGATGCTGGGCACCATCGACCCGGCCCAGGCCCTGGCCCTGCTCGAGCGGGTGGCCGCGGAGGACGGGCCCGGCCTGATCCGGGCGATCGATGCGGTGGCCGAATTCCAGCCCGACTGGGAGATGCTGCTCGGCGACCTCATCGGCCTCCTGCAGCAGGTCGCGCTGCTCCAGGTGGTGGGAGAGCTGCCCGGAGGGGAGGAGGGACTGCCGGACCTCGCCCCGCTGGCAGGCCGGATGAGCCCGGAACAGGTGCAGCTGCTCTACCAGATCGCCCTCATCGGGCGCCGGGACCT
>RFJX01000270.1 GCA_003694425.1 Gammaproteobacteria bacterium | reverse complement strand
CAAGGTCAGCCTGCCATGACCGGGCCGGCGAGGACCGGCGGTCGGCCTGAACGGGCGTGATTTCCCCTCTCCAGTGAAGCCACTGAGCGGGTTTCCGTTCCCTGTCAGCGGTCAGGGCGTGACGGCCGATTCCTGGATCGGGTCCGACTGCATCCGGAGGATGGCCTGGGCGAAGATGGGGAAACCCTTGCGGTCTGCGTCCGCGGGGCTGAGCACGCAGGACTCGGCGAAACTGCCGGAGTCGGGCGGGCCGATGTTCTCCGGCTGCAGGGCGGTGGGCGCGAGGGACATCATCCGCACCAGGATGCCGTTGACGAAGGGGACGAGGAGCTCGTAGCAGTAGCCGACGTGGACCTTGATCAGGTTGGCGTCCTGCACGCTCTGCCCCGACAGGCCAGTGCTGCCGGCATCCCGGTACATCAGGTTGTCATTGGGGATGTGGACTTCGTTCCCAACGGTCACGCCGTGATCGGTGAAGGAGGCGGGAGCCGGATTGATCAGGCGGATCTGCACATAGCCGCTGGCTATCTCGTCCCGCAGCTTCTGTTTCGCCGCATTCAGGGCCGGCACCCCTTCCCGGTGGGTGTGGAGGGCGGCCATGGAGCGGACGAAGGCCTTCTGCATCGGTTCCATCTTCGCATTGTTGAGGCTGCCGGCCCTCGCCACCTCGAAGGCCGCGTAGTTGAGGGTGATCTTGGCGTGGTAGATCAGGGCGAACTGGAGGATGCCGGCGACCAGCAGCATCAGCACCGGGAGGATGATGACGAACTCGACCATCGCCTGGCCCCTGCCCGACTCCCATTGCGTGCTGTTCCGCCTCACGGCCGCGTGACCAGCCGGCGCAGTCCCTCCAGCAGCCTGCGGTCGCTCTGGCTCATGGGGTCGTCGGGATCGGCATATCGCTGCATCTGCTCCAGGCTGTTGATCGCCTGGCGCAGGTGGATGACGCTGAGGTTGTGCCATGCCCTGGCATCGTCCGGCCGGCGCAGCAGGGCCTCTCGGTAGGCCTGGGTGGCGAGGTCCGGGCGGTCGCTGCGGGTGTAGATGTTCCCGAGCCGGAACCAGGCCTCGAAGCTCGAGGGGTCCTTCTGCACCACCAGCAGATAGTCCTGCTCGGCGAGCTTCCAGTCCCCCTCCGCGTAGGCGGCGCGGGCCTCGTCGAGGACCTGGTTCATGTCCCGGGCCGGGGTCGCCTCCTTGCCCTCCCCGGCCTCCTTCACGTTCTGCAACGGACAGCCCGCCAGCAGGAGCAGCAGGGGCAGCAGGACCGACACGCGGGGCAGGGACATGGACCGGACGGCTACAGCGACCCTTCGCCGAGGAACTTCATGGCAATGGTGAAGGCCAGTACCAGGAAGGTGACCGGAAAGATGAAGATCATCAGCGGGAACATCAGCTTTACCGGGGCCTCCATGGCCATCTTCTCGGCTCGCTGGAAACGCTCGTTGCGCCGCTGCTCGGCCTGCAGCCGCATGACATTGGCCAGGCTCGCGCCCATCCTTTCCGCCTGGATCACGGCGCTGACGAAGCCGGTCACCTCGGGGATGTCGAGGCGGTCTGCCATTCGCCGCAGCGCCTCCGCCCGGGACAGGCCGGCCCGCAGGTCGCGCATGACGATGGCGAATTCGTTGCGCAGCGGCCCGGGCGGGGCCTTGTCCATCGCCTGCTGCAGGGCCCCGATGAAGTTGAGACCCGCCTCCACCGACATGGTGATGAAGTCCAGGTAGACCGGCAGGGTGCGGACCACCGCCAGCTCGCGGCGCTTGCGGGTGTCGTTGAGCCAGATGTCGGGGAAGAAGAAGCCGGCGGGGATGGAGAGGATCAGCCAGATCGGCTGGTACATGTCCAGCGCGTGCAGGGTGATCCAGACCACCACCGGGATCAGGGTGGCGCTGACGATGCGCAGGGCGATGAACTGCTCCGCCGTCATCAGATAGCCCACGCCGGTCCGCATCAACCGCTTCTCGGTGTGCTCGAGGAGGTCGTAGGGGAGGAAGCGGCAGAAGAAGAAGGCGATGATCTGGACGAAGGGCCAGATGATCTTCAGTTTCCAGGGCAGCGGGTCCATGTAGGCCCGGTCCTCCTCCTCGACCATGCTGGCGAGACGGCGCATGAACAGCACGGTGAAGATGACCGACAGCGCCCAGCAGGCCGCGATCACCTTCAGCAACAGGGCGCCGTCCTCCAGCACCTGGGGCGGGATCGCGTTCATACGTCGATGCTCGTCACCTTGTTGATCATGAAGTAACCGATGGTGATCCAGACCAGGGCCGCGCCGGAGACCATCCAGCCGAGGGGGGTGGTCCAGAGCTTGCTCACCGCCTCGTGCTCGATGAAGTTGAGCAGGATGACCAGCACCACCGGCAGCCCGGTCATCACGATCCCCTGCAGCTTGCCCTGCGCGGTGAGCCCCTTGATCTTGCCCTCCATCATCGCCTTGCGGCGCAGGGTGTCGGCCAGCGAATCCAGGGTCTCGGCGAGGTTGCCGCCGACCTCGCGGTTGATCCGCAGGGCGGTGACGAACATCTGGAAGTCGGGCAGGGGGATGCGTTGCTCCATGTGTGTGATCGATTCCTCGAAATCGGCGCCGAGGCGCTGCTCACGCAGGAACAGCTCGAATTCCTGCGAGATGGGTGGCGGCTGCTCCTTGACCAGGGATTCCAGCGCCACGCTGAGACTGGCGCCGGCGCGCATCGAGCCGGAGATCATGAGCAGGGCATCTGGGAGCTGCTGTTCGAAGCGGCGCAGGCGCCTGGCCTGCATGCGCTTGTAGATCACCGGCGGCATGACGAGGACCAGGGCGAACATCGCCAGGGCCGCAGGGATGTCTCCGGTCAGCAGCAGGGTCACCGCCGGGAGGAAGACCATCAACCCGATGTAGGCGATGAACAGCCGGTTGGGGTCGACGAACATGAACATGTCGGCCATGCTCGAACCGGCGGTGGCGGTGAAGGTCTCCTTGTATTCGCCGAGGAAGCTCTGCACCCGCAGGCTGAGGGCGAACCAGAGCAGGGTCACCGAGAGGAAGGCCGCCGCCATCACCAGCAGCATCAGGGCGTCTCCGGTGAGATCGAGGACGGTCTGCCACATACGCTACTGGAAGATGCTCATGTCCACCGGGATGCCACGGGCGCGCAGGTCCTCGTAGAACTGCGGCACCGTTCCGGTGGCCTCGAAGTGGCCCTTGACCTTGCCGTTCGCGTCGAACCCCTCCTGCACGAAGCGGAAGATGTCCTGGAGCTGGACGATGTTCTGCTCCACCCCGGTCACCTCCGAGATGTTGACCACCTTGCGGCTGCCGTCGGAGAAGCGGGTCTGCTGGACGATGATGTCTACCGCCGAGGAGACCATCTCGCGGATGGCCGAGGAGGGCAGGTCCATGCCGGACATCATCACCATCACCTCGAGCCGCGAGATCAGGTCGCGGGGGGTGTTGGCGTGGGCGGTGGTCAGTGAGCCGTCGTGGCCGGTGTTCATCGCCTGCAGCATGTCCAGCGCCTCCCCGCCGCGGCACTCGCCGACCACGATGCGGTCGGGGCGCATGCGCAGGCAGTTCTTGACCAGGTCACGGATGGTCACCTGGCCCTTGCCCTCGAGGTTCGGCGGCCGCGCCTCCAGGGAGACGATATGCGGCTGGCTCAGCTTCAGCTCCGCCGCGTCCTCCACCGTGACGATGCGCTCGGTGGGCGGGATGTAGTTGGACAGCACGTTGAGCAGGGTGGTCTTGCCGGAACCGGTGCCGCCGGAAATGAGGATGTTCTTGCGCTGCTCCACCGCCACCTTCAGGAACTTGACCATCGCGTCGTTGAGGGCGCCGAAGCGGATCATGTCCTCGTCGGTCAGCTTCTTCTTCGAAAACTTGCGGATGGTCAGACAGGGACCGCGCAGGGCGAGCGGCGGGATCACGGCGTTGACGCGGGAGCCGTCCTTGAGGCGGGCATCGACCATCGGAGAGGATTCGTCGATGCGCCGGCCCAGCGGCGAGACGATGCGCTCGATGGCCGACATCACCGCATCGTCGCTGGAGAAGGTGATGTCCGAGAGCTGCAGCTTGCCCTCGCGCTCGAGGTAGATCTCGTCGAACTTGTTGACCATGATCTCGGTCACCGAGTCGTCGGCCAGCAGTTCCTCCAGCGGCCCCAGGCCGACCGCCTCGTTGAGGACGTCCCGGGCGAGCTGCTCGCGGTCCACGTCCTCGGGCAGCTTGCTGCCCATGCCCTCGATGATCTCCTTGATCATGCCGGCGACATGCTTGCGCAGGGTCGCCTCGTCCATGCTGCCGACGTCGGTGCGGCGCAGGTCCATCATCTCGAGCAGGTCGGCATGGACCTTGTTGCGCCACTTGAAGCGCTCGTCGTGCTTGAGCTTCTCCAGGGTCTGCTTGACCTCGTCGGACTCGTCCAGCTCCACGTGGTGGGCCACGCCGATGACGGTCTTGAGGGAGTCGAACTCTTCCTCGTCCTCCTCGTCCTCGTCACCGAAGATGTCGATATCGACGCCTTCGGTCTCGGGCTTCTCGGCCATCCCTACCAGGATCTGGTAGCCGGCGATGGTGATGACGTCGGAGGTGTGCAGCGGGCCGTAGCGCTCGACCTCCTCGCCGTTGACCTCCACGGTGCCATCGACCTCCTCGACGAAGACCCCTTCCGCGGTGCGTTGCAGCTCCGCATGGTGGCCGGATACCCGCCAGCCGCGGAGCTGGATGAAGTTGTCCCGCGCCTTGCCGATGGTGCATTCGTTCACCGGACAGCGGAAGGTCTGGATGCGGTTTCCCTTGGAGTCGTTGACGATGATGTCGAACATGTTTCAGTGGTCAGTAATCAGTAATCAGTAATCAGTAATCAGTGGTCAGTGGTCAGTGGTCAGTGGTCAGGTGCTGGTGGCTCTTGGATATTTACTGATAACAGACAACTCATTACTGATAACTCTCAGTCCAGTATCTCCAGCACCTGCTCGGTCTTGACCGAGTTCCTGAACTTCTCCACGTCCGACCGCTGCAGTTCCAGGAGCTCCCGGTTGCGCGGGCTGTTGGAGTCGTGGATCGAGGGGGTGACGAAGATGACCAGTTCCCGGCGGGTGGCGCTGATGTCGTTGTCGCGGAAGAAGGCGCCCAGGATGGGGATGTCGCCCAGCCCCTTGATCTTCTTGACTCCCTCGCGCATGTTGTCGTCGATCAGTCCGGAGATGACGATGGTCTCGCCTTCGCGCAGGCTCAGGTCGGCGGAGGTCTTCTTGCTGTCGAAGATGGGATTGCCGCCTGCCCCGGAGCCGGTGATGGCGGTCACCTCCGTCTCCACCTTGGCGTGGATGAGGTCATTGTGGTCGATCGTCGGCTCCACGTCGAGCGAGATGCCGAATTCCTTGTACTCCACGGTGGAGCCATTGACCGAGGTGGAGACCAGGGGGACCTCGCCGCCGGAGAGGAAGTGGGCGGTGCCGCCGCTGCGGGCGGCCAGCTTGGGCTGGGCCAGGATGAGGCCATAGCCCTGGTCCACGGCGAAATTGATGCGCGAGGTGATCTCCGAGACGATCCCGAAGTAGCCCTGGGCCGGGTCCAGGTGGGTGGGCAGCGTGCTGGAGAAGGAAACGGCCGCCCCGGTGGTGGCGCGGAAGATGTCGTTGCCCTTGGCATCGTAGGCGATCGCCGCGGAGGGGCCGGCAATCACCCGGTCCCAGTCGATCCCCAACTTTTCGATGTAGTCCTTGCTGAACTGGCTGATGATCACGTCCATCAGCACCATCTTCTCGCTGGGCAGATTGAGCTCCTCCTTGCGGGTCAGGTCCATCGCCTCCTTGAAGGCGCCACGGACGGTGTTGATGACCTCCTCGTAGGACTTGTCGACCAGCCCGGAAATCACGATGTGCTTGCCCACCACCCGGACACTGACCCCGGGGACGTCGGCGAGCAGTTCCCGCACCTCCTCCGCGCGCTGGGTGATGCCGCGCTCCTGACGCAGCTTCATCACGTCCTTGGTCCCCACCTGGACCTCCATGTCGGCCTCCTCGCCGTTCTTGAACCAGATGTGCAGGGTGCTCACTCCGACCTTCTCGGCGATGGCCAGCAGCTGGCCGTTGTTGAGCAGGGAGGTGCTGATCACCCCGGCGTTGCCCACCGCGACCCGTTCCACCGGCTTGACGTCCAGGATGCGGATCTCGCCGACATCCATCTCCACCACCTCCGCGGCATGGCATGCCAGCACCAGCCAGCCCAGGATCAGCCCCGCAAATACCCTGTAGTTCATGATCTGTGCGTTCTCTTGTTCATTTTATGATTGGCAGGGTGGTGGTCTTGGCCACCCCCTCCTCGCTCTGTCCCCCCACGACCATCTTCACGCCGGGTCCCTTGCGCCCTGGCTCCTGTCCGCTGGTAGCACCTTCCACCGGGGCGGGGGCTGGAGTCACTATCGCCGCGCGTGGCTGAAGCACGAATCCCTTCTGGACCGGGCTACCGTCAGGGGTGAGGATCTCACCCTGCGGCCCCTGGCGCAGCTGGTCGGCATCGTAGCCGTGACCGTCCTCGCCCAGCACCCTGTCGTCCGGTGTGAGCCGCAGGTCATCGGCCACGATATTGCCCTGGGCATCCATCGCATGGCCGGAGGGCAGGACGTAGATCTCTCCTTCGGCCATCAGTCCGGAAGATGCGCCCAGCAGCAGGCCGGCGCCCCAGACGACGTGGTGGGGGAGGTGCCCGCGCCTCATTCCTCCGCTTCCACCGGGATTTTCTTGACCTTGGCCACCCCGTCCTCGCTGGCCCCGCCGACGATGAGGTCGATCTGCTCCCCTTCGGCCTCCCGGCCCTTCTCCGCCACGCTGGTGAAGCCGCTCTCGGTGGCCAGTTCGGGGCGGCCCAGCGCCTGGGCCAGGGCCTGGCCGGAAACCACGTTGCCGTCCTTGTCGACGATCTCGCCCTTCTCGTTCATGCGCAGGCCCGCCTTGGCCAGCTCCGCCCTGGAGATGATCGACCCGTTCTTGCCGACGATGAGGTCGTCCTTGGAGACCACGTTGCCGTCCTTGTCGACGATCTCGCCGTTCTCGTTGACCGAGAGCCCGGCGGCGGCCAGCTGGCTCTTGGTATAGACGGCGCCATCGGCCCCGACGACCACCTCCGCCGGGTCGATCACGTTGCCGTCGGCATCGACGATCTCGCCGTTCTCGTTGACCGAGAGCCCGGCGGCGGCGAGCTGGGCCTTGCTCAGGATCTTGCCGTCCGCGCCGACCACCAGGTCGTCGGGATTGACCACCTTGCCGGAGGCATCGACGATCTCGCCGTTCTCGTTGACGCGCAGGCCGGCAGCGGCTAGCTGCTCCTTGCTCAGCAGTTGCTCGCCATTGGCGTTGACCAGGTTGCCGTCGGCGTCGACCCCGGCCGGGCGGCTGGCGGCGGCCTTGCGGCGCTGCTCTTCACGGGCCATCTTCTGGGCGTTGTTGAACAGGTCGCGCGCGGAGAGGGTGGTGAAACCGGCCAGGCTGTCGTCGTTGCGGTTGCGCAGCAGGGCCAGCAGGTCGCCCTTGTCCTCGGCCGCATTGAGCAGCGCTGCCTGGTCCGGGGTCAGGTCCAGGGTGACCGAGGTGAAGTTGCGCTCGGTGCGGCGCTGCGGCTGGCGCAGCTGGTCCAGGGTCTCGTCGTAGGGATCCTGACCGGTGGCCAGGACCCGTACGTTCTGCACCACCGGCAGGATCACGTCCCCTGGCACCGAGGCGGCCAGCACGTCCTCGGCCAGTTCCCCGGCCTTGGAGAGAAGCTCCGGCGGGATGGTGCTGCGCAGGCTCGCCGGGATCAGGCCGCCCGCACCCTCCTTGAGCAGTTTGGGGCTGAAGCCCGATTCGTTGTAGGGGATGTTGACGTAGATGTCGATGTGGTTGCCGGGGCGGATGTTGCCGGCGACAGAGTTGACCTCGTCCACGGTCACCGTCATGGCCCGGTGTCCCTTCGGGATGAGGTCGGAGAAATCGACCGGGAAGCTCTCGCTCAGGTAGCTCTTGAGCAGCGGCTTGCCGTAGCCCACCGGCTGTACCAGGACCCGGCCGGTATAGCCGTTGAACTCGTCCGGGGTGATGGCGTCCACCGGGACGTAGTCCTCCGGGATCTCGCGGATCGCGAACTGCGATTCGGTCACCGTGGTCCCCTTGGGCAGATCGGCCGTGGCGACCACCACCGCGACCTGCCTGACCTCCGGCCCCTCCAGGCTGGCGCGGATGGCGGCCTCGCGATTTTTCAGGTAGAGCACCGACAGCGCCGCGGCGAGCGCGCCGAGGAGGATGGACCCCAGCAGCAGGGGCAATACACTCTTCTTCTGTTTCTTCTTGGTGCGGGCCATCGGCGTGGGTCCTTATGGGTGAATGGCGGTCATCGTCGTTTCCTCACGGCCAGGACAACGAGGGTGGCCAGGAGGGGAGCGAAGGAAGGGGGGGGCTGGTCGGACACTGGGTGAACTTGCCGCCGCTGATCTTGGAGAGGAGGGCGGCCGGCGAGATCTGGTTCCCCGCCACGTTGGGGTCCATCAGGTAGTCGTAGAGGGTGTCGTAGTCGGGCACGTCGGACAGTGACATGGTGTAGGAATAGCCCTGGAAGTTGTCCTTCATCACCCCGAGCAGCAATCCCGGAACGCTGTCCGGGCGGAAGCCGCCGGTGTCGTGGCCGGAGGGCGATACCCCAGGCAGGCTGAAGGCCTTGAACAGCAGCAGCAGGCCGAAAAAGAGCACCACGGTGTACTCCACCATCGCCTGCCCGCCCTGTCGTTTCGCTCCCATGGGTCTCCTTCCGTCAGAGCAGGTCATGCGTGACACTGTTGACCACCACATGGCTTCTGCCCTTTCCCGCCGAGATCACAATCTTGACAGATCGTCGCCATTTTTTGTAGCTGAGCAGGTGGGTGTGGTCCTCGGCCACCTCCACGTCGT
>RFJX01000269.1 GCA_003694425.1 Gammaproteobacteria bacterium | reverse complement strand
GCCTGGAGGAGTATCGGGAGAAGATCGAGGGTTTCCTCAGCCGGATGGGGATGCCCCTGGCCGAGGACCACGAGGAGGAACTGGGCCTGATCGACATCGTCAGCCGCTCCATGGATACGATGCAGGGGCGTATCGCCCGCTTCCGCCTGGCAACCAACACCCCTGACCTCCTGATCGAGGTCCCGCGCAACGCCTGCCGCATCTTCGATTTCCACCGCGCCGCCGATCTGATCGAACTGGGCCGGCGCCAGGCCCGCGCCGCCCTGGAAGAGTTCGCAAACGGGCGATGAGCCACCGCGCAGCCGACGCGGCGCGCTCTTCCCCGCCTGTGGAGCAGCCGCCGGGGTTCCGGTAGACTTCGCGTTTCCGGCCTTCGATCCTGAAGGCCGGCCGGCGACCGCCGGGTTCTCCCTGACAAGAAACCACCATGACAATGCGCAACTATCACCGCTGGTTCTGGGGCCTGTTGCTGGCCGCCGTCGCCCTCCGCCTGGGAGTGCTGTGGGAGTTCCTGCACGCCAATCCGTTCTCCGAGGTGCTGCTCTACCAGGACTACGTCTACTGGAAGGAGGCCGGCTGGAAGGCGTCGGGTGTCTGGTTCCCGGACGACCCCTTCCTCGTGGCGCCCCTCTACCCCTATCTGCTGGCCGCCATCCGCTGGCTGGGCGGGGGGCTCGCCACCCTCTTTGCGATCCAGCTCGTCTTCAACATCCTGGCCATGTGGCTGGTCAGCACCACCGCCCGGAGCCGTTTCGGTGACCTGGCCGGGCTCTTCGCGCTGGCGATCTTCGGCTTCTCCTGGGAGCTGGCCGTCGACTTCACCGAGGTGGCCCCGCAGACCCTGCAACTGCTGCTCGTCGCCCTGCTGATCCGTTCCTGGGCCGCCCTGCCGGACCGGGAGCGGATCGGCTGGGGCGGCATCACCGGGATGGGACTCCTGCTGGGCCTGCTCGCCCTCGCCTGGCCCCCCGCCCTCCTGCTGCCGCCCCTGTTCGCCCTCTGGCTGCTCATCGGGCGGGGCCCGGCGCTGCGTCGTCTGGTCCAGGCGGGGGCCGTCGTCCTCCTCGCCGCCGCCGTCGTCTCGCCGGCCACCTGGCACAACTGGCGCACCGACCACACCTTCATCCCGGTCAGCGCGGAGATCGGCCTGCACATGGCCGAAGGCAACAACCCGCAGGCGGTGGGGGTCCTCAGCCCGGTGAAAGGGATCGAGCCCGGACGCAAATCCCCCGGGATCGACATGCAGCGCTACTATCGCGCCGTGAAGGGGGAGCAGGGCTCCTGGTCCCGGATCGATGCGCTGTTTCGTGACATGGCCCTCGACTACTGGCGTCAGCAGCCGGGTGAGGCCCTGCTGCTCATGGGCAGGAAGGCCTGGTGGTTCCTCACCTCGCGCGCCTATGACGACCTCTACGTCATCCCGCTGATGCGGGAGCTCGGTCTCTACCGGACCCTGGTCCTGGCCCCCGTCGAGCTGCCCTGGCTGATGGGGCTGGCCCTGCTCGGGCTGCTCGCCGGCCGCCGCCTCCTCCCCGAACTCCTGACCATCCTGCTTGCCCTGTTCACCGTGCTCCTGTTTCACTACTCCGCCCGCTACCGGATCCCGGCGGCACCGGGCCTGGTGGTGCTCGCCGCCGGGGCGATGGGCCGCTGGTCCAGCCTGCCGCTGAAGGAGTGGGGCCGATGGGCCATCGCCCTGCTCCCCCTGCCCCTGGCGGTGATCAACTACTTCACCGGTCTGACCAGCGTGGAGATGCTGCAGCGGCAGACCAGCTATCAGGTCTCCCAGGCCTGGATGGAGAGCGGGGACCTGCGGATGGCCGACGACGACCTGCCGGAGGCCAGGGAGCACTACGAGAAGGCGGTCAAGGCGCAGCCGGCCTATCTCCTGCCCCACCTGCGCCTTGGCCTGGTCCATCACCGGGCCGGACGGATGGAGCAGGCGCTCAACGCCGTGGAGGCGGGGATCCCGCTGGTGAAGGACAATCTCATGCTCTACGAGATGCAGTACAACCTCTATCGCGAACAGGGGCAATACGACAAGGCCCTCGAAGTCCTGGACGCGGCGATCAAGGCCCACCCGAAGAGCGGAGAGCTCTACCAGGCACGGCTCTGGCTACTGGCGACCTGCGTCGAGGACCCGAACGCCCAGGAACTGGCGATCCAGGCCTTTCGCGACCTCCTGCGCGAGGCCGGGGGTGCCTCCCGTCCCGCGATAATGGGCAGCCTGGCCCTCGCCCTGGCCCACGCCGGCCGGCTGGAGGAGGCAAGGGCGATGGCCAACGAGGCGGTGAAGCTCGCCTCCAGCGACCCGCGCCGCTACAACCTGATGGCCATCCGCCAGCTCACCTTCCCGGTCCGCTCCGGCAAGGAGATCGTCTGCCAGGCCGGGCAGTTCAAGCTGCCGCCCGGTCCGGGAGACAAGCGCTTCGTCCTGCCCATGAGACAGACCGACTGAGTGGGACGGTCCGCGCCGATCGCGCGATCACAGGGCCTCGATCAGGGCGAGCTTGCGCGGTTGCGGCAGACGGTAGAAACGGCGCAGCTCCCCGAGCAGGGCACCGAAGCGGTAGTGGCCGAGCTGCCGCAGCAGGTGCATGCAGTAGCGGGCGGCGTAGCGGTTGGCGTCGCGGTAGCGGGCCCGGGTCCGCTCATCCAGCGCCTCGTCGTAGGCGGGATTGTCGAACAGGCAGGCATGGAGCCGCTCCGGGGCGCTGCCGTGCTGGCTGCTGAACAGCAACAGCGAACTGACGAACTTGTCGATCTCGGCCTGCAGCTCAAGCTCCAGCATGGTGACTGAGCGGTCACGGCTGGCGTTCCAGGCCAGATAGAGGAAGTGGCTGACCCCTTCAAGGACCTGCAGATAGGGCTGCAGATTGCCGCTGTGCAGCCGCCGGTCCGGGTCATCCTCCTGCAGCTGCCGCAGCAGGGACTCGTCCAGGAACAGGCTCAGGTCCAGCGAGTCCTCCCGCTCCGCCACCAGCAGCCGTTCGGGTGCCCCCGCATGGGGGGCATCGGGCGCCAGGATGCAGGCCAGCTTCCGGTCGGTGATGAGGAAGTCCTGCACCGCGTGCTCGATCTCCAGGTCGTAGAGCCGCTGCAGCCCCTGCTGGAATCTGCCCAGTACCCGATCTCCGACGACCGCCATCAGTGGCTCCCCGCGTCGACGCCCCAGCGCCCCGGCTCGATGCCCAGCTCCCGCAGGCGGCGCGCGGCGCGCGGGCTGCCACTCCTGAGCCAGATCTCGTAGAGCCGGAGGATGTCGTCGTCACCCTTGAGCCGGGTCTGCTCCCCGACCTCGCAGAGGATATCCATGAACTCGACGAAACGCCCCGCCAGTTCCTGGAACACCCGCTGCAGGGTGGCCGGGCCGCCATGGCCGGCTGTGGTCTCGGAGAGATAGCCATAGGCGTTGCCCCCCATGGCGATGTAGTAGTCCACGTCCACCAGGCGGCGCTGCAGCACCGCCGGGAAGAGGCCGCTGATGAACAGGGCGATGTCGCCGAGCTGGCGCAGCGCCCGTTCCCGCTCGCGCTCGCTGCGTGCGCTCACCGCGTCGGCGTAGAAATCGGCCAGGGGCCGGTGCGGGGCGCGCTCCAGGGTGTCCTGGAACAGCCGTTCGGCCTGGCTGAAGCGGTCCAGCAGGTCGACCAGGTAGACGACCGTCTCGCCCTCTGCCTCCACCTGCTGGTTGTGCATCGCCTCGGTTACGGCGCCGCGGAAGAACTCGCGGATGCTGAGATTGGTGATGAGACCCTTGCCGGACATGTACACCTCCTCGAGCACGGTGACTTCTGCTCAGTACTATTTATCGGCCATCGCTCCGGTTTCTTCAAGACAGACCGGACGGGAGCACGGAGGGTTTCATGGCCGCAAAAGAGAAGCCCCCTGGAGCCGACGGCGCCAGGGGGCTGTTTCCTGCGTTGCAGGGGTGGTCCCTTGAGGCCCACCCGCTGCCGGGTCGGGCGGACCGGATCAGAAGTCCATGCCGCCCATGCCGCCCATGTCGGGCGCCGCGGGTGCGGCCTTCTCCTCCTTCGGCGCCTCGGCCACCATGCACTCGGTGGTCAGCAGCAGGCCGGCCACGGAAGCGGCGTTCTGGAGGGCGGAGCGGGTCACCTTGGTCGGGTCCAGGATCCCCATCTCGACCATGTCGCCGTACTCGCCGGTGGCGGCGTTGTAGCCGAAGTTGCCCTTGCCCTCGCGGACCTTGTTCAGGACCACGGAGGACTCCTCGCCGGCATTGCTGACGATCTGGCGCAGCGGCTCCTGCATCGCCCGGACCGCGATCTGGATGCCGACATCCTGATCCTCGTTGTCGCCCTTGACCTTGTCCACGGCCGGGATGGCACGGACCAGGGCGACACCGCCGCCGGGCACGATGCCCTCCTCGACCGCGGCACGGGTTGCGTGCAGGGCGTCCTCGACCCGGGCCTTCTTCTCCTTCATCTCGACCTCGGTGGCGGCGCCGACCTTGATCACCGCCACACCGCCGGCCAGCTTGGCCACGCGCTCCTGCAGCTTCTCGCGGTCATAGTCGGAGGTGGCCTCCTCGATCTGGGCGCGGATCTGCTCGACCCGGGCCTTGATGTCCTCGGGCTTGCCGGCGCCATCGATGATGGTGGTGTTCTCCTTGGTGACCTGCACCTTCTTGGCGGTGCCCAGCTCGCCCAGGGTGGCCTTCTCCAGGCTCAGGCCGACCTCCTCGGAGATCACGGTGCCACCGGTCAGGATGGCGATGTCCTGGAGCATGGCCTTGCGGCGATCACCGAAGCCGGGGGCCTTGACCGCGCAGACCTTGACGATGCCGCGCAGGTTGTTCACCACCAGGGTGGCCAGCGCCTCGCCCTCGACGTCCTCGGCGATGATCAGCAGGGGCTTGCCGGACTTGGCCACGGCCTCGAGCACCGGCAGCAGATCCCGCACGTTGGAGATCTTCTTGTCGTGCAGCAGGATGTAGGGGTTCTCCAGCTCCACCGACATGTTCTGCTGGTTGTTGATGAAGTAGGGCGAGAGATAGCCACGGTCGAACTGCATGCCCTCGACCACGTCGAGTTCGTTCTCCAGACCGGAGCCCTCCTCGACGGTGATCACGCCCTCCTTGCCGACCTTGCTCATGGCCTCGGCGATGATGTCGCCGATGGAGGTGTCGGAGTTGGCGGAGATGGCGCCCACCTGGGCGATGCTCTTGTCGTCGTCACAGGGCTTGGAGAGCTTCTTCAGCTCCTCCACCGCGGCGACCACGGCCTTGTCCAGGCCCCGCTTGAGGTCCATCGGATTCATCCCGGCCGCGACCGCCTTGAGACCCTCGCGGACGATGGCCTGGGCCAGTACGGTCGCGGTGGTGGTACCGTCACCGGCGACGTCGGAGGTCTTGGAGGCCACTTCCTTGACCATCTGGGCGCCCATGTTCTGGAACTTGTCCTTGAGCTCGATCTCCTTGGCCACGGAGACGCCGTCCTTGGTGACGGTGGGGGCGCCGAAGCTCTTCTCCAGGACCACGTTGCGGCCCTTCGGGCCCAGGGTCACCTTGACCGCGTTGGCCAGGATGTTGACGCCCTCGACCATCTGGTGGCGGGCTTCGTCTGCAAAGCGGATGTCTTTTGCTGCCATTTTGGGAACTTCCTCCTGATATCTCGAATGGGGGTTGGTGAAAGGCCGATCAGGACTCGATTACGCCCATGATGTCGTCTTCGCGCATGACGACATACTCTTCACCTTCGATCTTCACTTCGGTGCCGGCGTACTTGCCGAACAGGACCTTGTCACCGACCTTCACGTCGAGCTGGCGCAGCTCACCGTTGTCCAGCAGCTTGCCGTTGCCGACGGCAACGACTTCCCCCTGGATCGGCTTCTCGGCCGCGGTATCGGGGATCACGATGCCACCGGGGCTGGTACGCTCCTCCTCGAGTCGCTTGATGACAACGCGATCATGCAGCGGACGAATCTTCACCTTTCCACCTCCTTAAGGTTGTACAACTGACTGAAAGAACCGGGGTCTTCCCCTTTCCTGTTAGCACTCAGCTTCAGCGAGTGCTAACAATATAGGGCGATCTCCCAGGATGTCAAGCCTCCCGGGACACTCCATGTCGTCTCCGGGCCAGGCAGATGCAACCTCCTGATTCTGCGAGACTCCCTTGCGTCGTCACGGCGCTGCCCCCACAATCGGCGCGGATACCGATCAGACCATACGAAGGAGATCCAAAGATGAAGGAACCCATTGCCACCCAGCTCGCCCCCTACCCGGTCGAGGTGAAGGCCGGACAGAGCTACTGGTGGTGTGCCTGCGGACGCAGCGCCAGCCAGCCCTTCTGCGACGGGTCACACGAAGGCACCGGGATCTCGCCGGTCGAATACCAGGCGCAGGAGGACGGAACGGTCTGGTTCTGCGGCTGCCGCAGGACCGGCACGCCACCCCTGTGCGACGGCAGCCATTCCGGGGACTGAGGCGCCACGGTGGCCGCCTTCCGCCAGAACATCCTGGCCATCGTCTACGATTTCGACGGCACCCTCACCCCGAAGCCGATGCAGGAATACACGGTGCTCCCGGCCATCGGCATGGATGCGGCCGCCTTCTGGAGGGAGGCGGAAGAACTGGCCCGCAGGGAACAGGCCGACCCCATGCTGGCCTACCTCAAGCTGCTCATCGACCGGATCGAGGCCGCCGGCCAGCACCTCGGGCCCGGGGACCTGCGGTCGCTGGCGACCAGGATCCGCTTCTTTCCCGGGGTGGAGGAGTGGTTCGACCGGATCGACGCCTATGTCCGGGATCGTTCCGACGGCAGGGTCCGGGTGGAGCACTACATCATCTCGGCCGGACTGAGGGAGATCCTGGAAGGATGTTCCATCCGCCACCGGTTCAGGCGGATCTACGCCTCGCAGTACTTCTTCGACCAGCATGGTGTGGCGCGCTTCCCGAAGGTGGTGATCAACGACACCACCAAGACCCAGTACCTGTTCCGGATCAACAAGGGCAGGCTCGACCTGCACCAGGAGATCAACGAGCACATGCCGGAGCAGGAGCGTCGCATCCCCTTCTCCCAGATGCTCTACATCGGCGACGGGTTGACCGACGTCCCCTGCATGACGGTCACAAGGATGAACGGCGGCTTCGCCATCGCCGTCAGGCCCCCGCGCAATCGCCGCGCCCACGCGGTGTGCAAGGAGCTCCTCGCCGGGGACCGCATCGACTACCACGCCATCGCCGACTACCGCGAAGGCAGCGCGCTGGAGGCCCGGGTCCGGCTGATCCTGGACCTGATCATCGCCCGCATCCGCCACGCAAAGGAGCGCTTCCGCAGCCGCCAGGCCCTCTCCGGCAAGGCGCAGTGACGGCCCTGGCGCGGACCATCTGGATCACCGGCGGAGGCAGCGGGATCGGCCTGGCCCTGGCCCGACGCTGGTCGCGCGAGGGCGCGACTCTCATCCTCAGCGGTCGCGACGAGGCCCGCCTGCAGCAGGCGGTGGAGGAGCTGGAAGGCCCCGCCCACGCCTTGCCGGTGGACGTGACCGGGAGCGCCCCGGTGGCCGCCGCGGTCTCGTTGATCCGCGAGCGCCACGGAGTGCCGGAGATGGCCGTGCTCAACGCCGGCATCTACCGTCCTTCGACCCGCCTCTCGGCGGAGCGGATCGAGGCCCATCTGCAGACCAATCTCCTGGGGGTGGTCCGTTGCCTGGAGGCGCTGTTGCCCGGGATGCGGGAACGGGGCAGCGGCCAGGTCATCCTGATGGGCTCACCGGCCGGCTATCTGGGGCTGCCGGGCGCGACCGGCTACGGCGCCAGCAAGGCCGCCCTGCTCAACCTCGCCGAGGCCCTGTGGCCGGAGCTGCGGCGCGCCGGGATCGACCTGCGGCTGGTCTCGCCCGGCTTCGTCGACACCCCCATGGTGGCTCGCAACCGTTTCCCCATGCCCTTCCTGATGAGCGCCGACGAGGCGGCCCGGCGGATCATTCGCGGCCTTGAGGGCCGGGCCTTCGAGATCGCCTTTCCGCGTCGCCTGATCTGGCCGCTGAAGGCCCTCCGCTGCCTTCCCGCCGGCCTGCGGGTACGGATCCTGAACCTGCTGGCCGGCCACCAGCGGGACTAGTCCCGCCCGCGCAGCTCTCCTTCCAGCCGTTCCAGCAGCCGCAGGGCGAAGCGGATGCCGAAGCCGGTCACCTCGGTGGGCACCTGCGCCAGTCCCCCCTTGCGGGTCCCGCTGGAGAGGTCGACATGGACCCAGGGCGTCTCCTCGCCGACGAAGCGGGAGAGGAAGCGGGCCGCCAGGATGTGATCCGCCTTGCCCTCCTCGGCGCACTGCTTCACGTCGGCGATCTCGCTCCTGAGCGCCTCGTCGTAGTCCTCGTCCATGGGGAAGGGCCAGACCCGCTCACCGCTCTCGCGCCCGGCCTCGATCAGCCTCGGCCACCATTCCTGCCGGTTGCTGAAGACACCGCTGTAGGCCTCCCCCAGGGCATGGACGCAGGCCCCGGTCAGGGTCGCGAAATCGATTATCAACCGGGGTCGGGTGCGGCTCGCCAGGGCCAGGGTGTCGGCCAGCACCATGCGCCCCTCCGCATCGGTATGGACCACCTCGATGGTGGTGCCATCGGCCGCCTTCACCACCTCGTCGGGCCGGTAGGCCTCCGGACCGATGTCGTTCCGGGCCAGGGCCAGCCAGCAGTCCACCGGATAGTCCACCTTCAGCCGGGTCAGGGCCAGCAGGGTGCCCAGGGCCACGGCGCTGCCCTGCATGTCGCCGTGCATCCCGAGCATGTATCGGTGCGGCTTGAGATTGATCCCGCCGGTGTCGTGGCAGATCCCCTTGCCCACCAGGACCAGGGGCGGGCCGCCGCCGTGGCGGGGGCGGTAGCCCAGGCGAACGATCCCGGCGTCGCGCCGGGCGCTGCCGCGGGTCACGGCCAGGAAGGCGCCGGCCCCCCTGCGCCGCAGGGTCGCCTCACCCATGAATCCCGTCTTCCACCCCTCGGAGGCCGCCAGCCGCTTCAGCCGCTCGCGGTACTCTGCCGGCCCCAGCTCGTTGGCCGGCAACAGGGTCAGGGCGCGCGCCAGTTCGTTGCCCTCGGCCGCGGCCTGCGTTGGCGAGAAGTCGTCCCGCGGGCCCGCGCCCCAGATCACCACCTCCTTCAGCGGCACCGGCGGCTCCGGCTCCCTCTTGTAGTCCGGCAGCCGGGCGGCGCCCGTCAGCACCGCCGCCAGCAGCGCCTCCAGCCAGTCGCGTCGCTGCCGCTCCAGACCGCAGGCCACCAGATGGACCCGTCGCGGATGGAGCTCCAGCGCCTTTTCCGCCAGGCGTCGTGCCAGGCCGAGACGGGCAAACGGTTCCCGCGTCCCGGCGACCGCGGCGAAGGCGATGAACACACCCTCCCGGGGCAGGTCCAGGCCGATAGCCGCGTCGTCACGACGCCCCTTCGGGAGGGCATTGCGCTTGGCCGTCATCTCCCTGCCGGCCGGCAGGCGGCGCGCGGCCGCCTCGAAGCCGTCCGCGGGCAGGACCACCAGCCAGCAGCCGCCGCCGGCCAGGTCGTCGCCAGCGGGAAGCCTGCGCTGCCGTTCAACTCTCCGGCGCACCGGTTCAAGTAATTCCGTCATCGCTCGCTATACTCAATGTTGGGTAATCGGGAGACCGCCCTGCCCGGGGCGCACTGCCGTCACCTGCCACCCGGGACCCTTTCGCTGCAGGGTGGGGCCCTGGTGGTCATGGCCGGCACCCCGGCAGT
The DNA here is from genome assembly GCA_003694425.1 of Gammaproteobacteria bacterium. Lineage (GTDB taxonomy): Bacteria > Pseudomonadota > Gammaproteobacteria > J113 > J113 > J113. The sequence continues at coordinate 2,370 of RFJX01000269.1, read as the reverse complement.
GTAACGGGATCCGGCCCCCTGCTCACCAGTAACAACGAAGAAGATCCGTCCATGAGCGACCAGCGCAAGGATATCGACCCGGAAGAGACCCGGGAGTGGCTCGAGGCCCTGGAGGCGGTCCTCGAGCGGGAGGGTGTCGATCGCGCCCACTACCTGCTGGAACGGCTGATCGACGAGGCCCGCAGGGCCGGTGACAACGAACCCTTCCCGACCACCACCGCCTATCTCAACACCATCCCCCCGGAGAAGGAGGAGAAATCGCCCGGCGACGCCGCCCTGGAGTGGCGCATCCGCTCCTATGTGCGCTGGAACGCCATGGCGATGGTGGTCCGGGCCAACCGCAAGCACAAGGGGATCGGCGGGCACATCGCCACCTTCGCCAGCGCCGCCACCCTCTACGACGTCGGTTTCAACCACTTCTTCCGCGCCCGCACGGAGGAACACGGCGGGGACCTGGTCTTCATCCAGGGCCACAGCTCCCCCGGCATCTATGCCCGCGCCTACCTCTACGGCCATCTGGACGAGAACGACCTGGACCGTTTCCGGCAGGAGGCGCTCGCGCCCGGACTCTCCTCCTATCCGCATCCCCACCTGATGCCAGATTTCTGGCAGTTTCCGACCGTTTCCATGGGCCTGGGGCCGATCCAGGCCATCTACCAGGCCCGTTTCATGCGCTACCTGGAGGACCGGGGGCTGCAGGCCATGAACGACCGCAAGGTCTGGTGCTTCTGTGGCGACGGAGAGATGGACGAGCCGGAGGCCCTGGGCTCCATCGACCTGGCCGGGCGGGAGAAACTGGACAACCTGATCTTCGTCATCAACTGCAACCTGCAGCGCCTGGATGGCCCGGTGCGGGGCAACAGCAAGATCATCCAGGAGCTGGAAGGGGTCTTCCGCGGAGCCGGGTGGAACGTGATCAAGGTGATCTGGGGCTCCTACTGGGACCCGCTGCTGGCCCGGGACACCCAGGGCCTGCTGCGCAAGCGGATGGAGGAGTGCGTGGACGGCGAATACCAGGCCTTCAGGGCCTTCGACGGTGCCTACGTCCGCGAACACTTCTTCGGCAAGTATCCGGAGCTGAAGGCGATGGTCGCCAACATGACCGACGAGGACATCTGGCGCCTCAACCGGGGCGGCCACGACCCGCACAAGGTCTACGCCGCCTATGCCGCGGCGGTGAAGCACAAGGGCCAACCCACCGTGATCCTGGCCAAGACGGTCAAGGGCTACGGCATGGGCGAGGCCGGGGAGGCGCAGAACTACACCCACCAGGCCAAGTCGATGGATACCGACGAACTGCGCGCCTTCCGCGACCGCTTCAACCTGCCCATCCCGGACGAACTGATCGAGGAGGCCCCCTACTACCGCCCACCGGAGGACAGCGCCGAGATCCGCTACATGAAGGAGCGGCGCGAGGCTCTCGGCGGCTGGCTGCTCTCGCCGCGCCCCCCCGCACCGAAACTGGAGGTCCCGGCACTGCAGGCCTTCGACAAGATCCTCGCCGGCGGCGAGCGGCCCGCCTCCACCACCATGGTCTTCGTGCGCCTGCTCACCACCCTGGTCAAGATCCCGGAGATCAGGGACCGGATCGTCCCCATCATCTCGGACGAGGGGCGCACCTTCGGCATGGAAGGGCTGTTCCGCCAGCTCGGGATCTACTCCCATGTCGGCCAGCTCTACGAACCGGTCGACCACGAACAGGTGCTCTACTACAAGGAGGACGTGAAGGGGCAGATCCTCGAGGAGGGAATCACCGAGGCCGGCTCGCTGGCCTCCTGGATCGCCGCCGGGACCAGCTACAAGAACCATGGCCCGGCGATGATCCCCTTCTTCATCTTCTATTCCATGTTCGGCTTCCAGCGGGTCGGAGACCTCATCTGGGCGGCCGGCGACATCGAGGCCCAGGGCTTCCTCATCGGGGGCACCTCGGGCCGCACGACCCTGGCCGGCGAGGGGCTCCAGCACTGTGACGGCCACAGCCAGGTCCTGGCCTCCACGGTGCCCAACTGCATCAGCTACGACCCCGCCTGGGGCTACGAGCTGGCGGTGATCCTGCAGGAGGGCCTGCGCCGCATGTACCACGAGCAGGACAGGGTCTTCTACTACATCACCGTCACCAACGAGAACCACCCGCAACCGCCGCTGCCGGAAGGGCACGAACGGGACATCATCAGGGGGATGCACCGGGTGCGCGAGGGGGGCGGCAAGGGCCATCCGCTCAGGCTGCTGGCCTCGGGGGCGATGCTGCCGGAGGCACTGGCCGCGGCCGGCTTGCTGGAGGAGGAGCACGGCTGCAGCGCCGAGGTCTGGAGCGTGACCAGCTTCACCGAGCTGGCCCGGGAGGGCCAGGAGGCGGAACGCTGGAACCGG
>RFJX01000268.1 GCA_003694425.1 Gammaproteobacteria bacterium | reverse complement strand
AGGCGACGAGGGCGAGCAGGAGCGGCGAACGGACCATTCCGGGACGCTGCCACAACGCGGCCAGCATCCCGGCGAGGGCCACTGCCTGCAGGATCAGCAGGCCCGGGAAATCGAGCCCCTGGAGGAAAACGGCAAGCAGCAGGGCCGCCCCGGCCAGGTGCGGGGCGGCCCGTTGCCCGGTTTCAGGCGGCAGGCCGACGGTGGTCGTTCTCCGGCCTATTCGCAGTTGGATGCGTCGGCCGTGACGGTAACCGTGGGTGCGTTGGGCGAGGCTGCCTCGTCATATTCGACCTTGCAGACGTTGCTGTAGGAACAGACGTAGACGCCGCCGGTGGTGCTGCAGCTCAGACCGCCCGTGGCCTGGATGTTGGCCGCCGCATCGATGCCGCCCGAGGCCTCGGCCGGATAGCCGTCGACGATGGTCACCGTCTGCCCCTCCATGGTGATGCTGCCGTCCGCGTCGGCGGCGGATCCCTGCGCCAGGACCTTGGCGTGGGCCAGTGCCGCCGCGCTGCGCATGGTGCCGGCGATGCCATTGATCACCGCCAGCCGGGCCTCGCCCTGGAAGCCGGCGAAACGCGGCAGGGCGAAGGCCGCCAGGATGCCGAGGATGGTGATCACCACCACCAGCTCGATGAGGGTGAAACCGCCTTGTCTGCTCTTCATTGCTCTTTCCTCTCGATTGCCTGGTTGCTCGTCATGATGGCCAACTATAGGCCACCCCGGTAACGGATTCATTCGTTTCCTCTCCCTGCCGTGACGCAAGTCACGAATCCAGCCAGCGATAGGGGGCCACGCGCTCCAGCCGCAGTCCCTCGACGCGTTCGTCCGGGTCACGCCGTCCGTTGCCGTTGGCGTCGAGGTACTCGACCCGCAGGCGAAATGTGGCCCGGCCCGGCAGGGGGCTGACAAACCGGTCCTCGTTCACCACCCGGTACACCAGCACCCTGTCCTGTTTATCGTAGTACCAGCTCCCACCTTTAATCTTTTTCCAGTCCGGGTGGTCCAGTTCACCCAGGTATGCCGGCGGCGGCATCACGATCCGCCCGACCGGGTTGGCCCCCTCCTCCGCGGCCAGCTCCTGCAGCCTCCCCTCCAGGATCCTGGCCGCCACATGGTGGCGCAGGCCGGTCTCCATGTTGCGTACGGAGAGTTCCAGCCGGATCCGCTCCGCCTCCACGGCCAGGTCCCCCAGCCGCTGCAGGGCAAACCCGATCAGGAGGGCGATGAGGCCGAGGGCCAGGACCAGCTCGAGGCGGGAGACCGGCCGGCGCCACTGCATCTCATCCGCCCCGGCCCAGGGCGACCCGCGCCAGGTCCCACATCGGCAGGAAGATGCCCAGGGCCAGGACCAGCACCATGCCGCCGATGAGCACGATCATGATCGGCTCGATGGTGGCGGAGAGATTCCTGATGTCGTAGTCCACCTCCCGTTCATAGAAGCCGGCCACCTCTTCCATCATCTCGTCCACCGCGCCGGTCTCCTCCCCGACCGCGAGCATCTGCAGCACCAGCGGGGTGAACATGCCGGAGGCGCGGGCGGTGCGGATGAGCGACTCGCCGCGTTCGATGCCGTTGCGCATGCCGAGGATCGCCTCGCCGATGTATTCGTTGTCGACCGCCTTCGACAGCAGCCCCAGGGCCTGGACCAGCGGCACCCCGGCCCCGGTCGCCATGGCGAAGGCGCGGGCGAAGCGGCCGAGGGTCGCGCGCAGGATGATGTCGCCGGCGATGGGGATCCGCAGTTTCATCCGGTCCCACTGGTAGCGTCCGGACTCGGTGCCGACCCAGTAGCGGAATCCCAGGATCAGGCCGGCCAGGACCACCGCCATGTGCGGCCAGTAGGTAACGAAGAAGTCCGAGGTGGCCATGATCACCCGGGTCGGCAGCGGCAGCTCGGCCCCGGCCCGGTCGAAGAAGTTCTTGAAGGCCGGGATGACGAAGATGTTGAGGATGGTGACCGAGATGCCGATCGCGATGAGCACGAAGGAGGGGTAGCGCAGGGCGGTCTTTACCCGCGCCCGGGTCTCCTTTTCCAGGTCCAGGTAATTGGCGATGCGCAACAGTGACTCTTCCAGGCGACCACTGTTCTCGCCTACCCGGACCATGCTGACATAGAGGGTGGAAAAGACCTCCGGGTGGCGGGCCAGGCTGGGCGCCAGCTCGTGACCCGATTCCAGCCGGGTGAGGACGTCGCGCAGGACCTCGACCAGAACCGGATTGCGGGTCGACTCGATGAGGCTCTGCATCGCGCGGTTGATCGGGACCCCGGCCCGCACCAGGCTGTAGAGCTGGCGGGTCAGGAGGATGATGTCGTCGAGTGAAGGTGGGCGCCGGTGCAGGCGCTCCCAGAGGCCGCCAACGGTCCCGGCCACCGCCCGTCCCGGCTCGATCCGCAGCGGGGTGACCCCGGCGTTCAGCAGCTGGCTGGCCACGGCATCCGCGGTGGCGGCCTCCACCTCGCCCTCGAGCCGCTCACCACTGCGGCCACGCCCGATGTAGTGGAACAGCGCCATCGGCTAGCCCGCCTCTGCCCGTTCGGTGCCGGCTTCCGGCTCGTCCAGCCCTTCGGCGCTGATGCGCATCACCTCGTGGAGGGTGGTGATCCCCTTCAGGGCATCGACCAGGGCCACCTGCTCCAGGGGGCGGTAACCCTGCGCCCGGCGGGCCTGCTCGGCGAAGGCCGGGCTGTCGCCCCGCCCCAGGACCAGGGCCAGTTCGCGGTCGATCTCCAGCAGTTCGTATACCCCGATCCGCCCGCGGTAGCCGGTATTGTTGCAGTAGGCACAGCCGGCCCCGTGGACGAAGCGGGCGGCCAGGGCCGATTCGGGGGCGTTGGCACGCAGCCATGCCAGCTCCTGCGGTTCCGGTTTCCACTCCTCCTTGCAGTACTCGCAGACCCGGCGGACCAGGCGCTGGGCGAGGATGGCGTTGAGCGAGGCGGCCAGCAGGTAGGGCGGCGCGCCCATGTCCAGCAGCCGGCTCACCGTGCTCACCGCATCGTTGGTGTGGAGGGTGGAGAGGACCAGGTGGCCGGTCATCGCGGCGCGCAGGCCGATCTCGGCCGTCTCCTCGTCGCGCATCTCGCCGATCAGGATCACGTCCGGGTCCTGGCGCAGGGCGCTGCGCAGGACCCGGGAGAAGGTCAGGTCGATATCCGGATTGACCTGTACCTGGTTGACCCTCGGCAGGCGGTATTCCACCGGGTCCTCGACGGTGATGATCTTGAGCTGCGGACGGTTGATGCGCTTGAGCGCGCTGTAGAGGGTGGTGGTCTTGCCGGAGCCGGTGGGACCGGTCACCAGGACCATGCCGTAGGGGCGGTGGACCAGGTGGTCGAATCGAGTGAGGATATCCTCCGGCATCCCCAGCTGCTCCATCTCCAGCACACCGGCGGTCTGGTCCAGCAGGCGCATCACCACCGACTCGCCGGTGGCGATCGGCATGGTCGAGAGGCGCACGTCGATATGGTGGCCGCGCACGGTCATGGTGAAGCGACCGTCCTGGGGCAGGCGCTTCTCGGCGATGTCCAGGTTGGCCATCAGCTTCAGCCGCAGCACCAGGGCGGAGGCGATGCGCTTCTCGTCCATCACCTGTTCGTGCAGGACCCCGTCGATGCGCTGGCGGATCCGCAACACGCGTTCGTCCGGCTCGATATGGATGTCGGAGGCGCCGACCTGCACCGCGTCCTCGAACAGCGACTGGATGAGCCGCACCACCGGCGCATCGGCGACATCGGCCTGCGCCACCAGCGCCTCGACGTCGATGCCCTCCTCCAGCTCGTCGCCGAGGGCCTCGGCGAAGCCGGAGATCTCCTCGGTGCGGCGGTAGAGCATGTCGATGGAGCGCAGCAGGTCCGATTCGCGCACCACCGCGAGCTTGACCGGCTGCTGCAGGATCCGGGAGATCTCGTCGTAGGCGAACAGGTTGGTCGGATCGGCGATCCCGACCAGGAGGCCGTCCCGCTCCTGCTTCAGGGGGATGGCGCGGAAGCGGCGCGCGTGGATCTCCGGCAGCAGCCGCACCACCTCCGGCTCGAACTGGTAATGGGCCAGATCGACATAGGGCAGGCCGAGCTGCTCGGAGAGGAACCGTGCCAGTTGCTCCTCGGTGAGGATCCCCTGGTCGATCAGGACCCGGCCGAGCTTCTTGCCGCTCTTCTTCTGTGCCGCGAGGGCCTCCTCGAGCTGGGCCTGGGTGATGACCCCGTGCTCGACCAGCAGGTCGCCCAGGCGGATGCGTCGCTTCTGGTTCACCCGGAGGACCGCCGCTCCAGCCGCGCGAGCCGCCCGCGGGCGAAATCACGCAGCGTATCCTTCAGCCCGCCGCCGGCCAGGGCCCTGCGGTAGGCCCGCACCGCGCCGGCATCCTCGCCCAGGGCCTGCAGCGAGATCCCCAGCCCCAGCCACCAGACCGCCGCGTCGGGCCGGGCCGCGAGCGCCCTGCGGTAGGCCTCCACCGCGCGGGAATGTTCCCCGAGCCGCTGGGAGAGGGAGGCGACGAAGGCGAGGAACCGGGGGTCCGCAGCGCCCCTGTCCCGGGCCCGTTGCAGGACCTCGAGCGCCAGGCGCGACTCGCCCCGCCTGGCCAGGGTCTCGGCCCGGGCCATCGCCAGCAACGGTTCGCCGGGGTCGAGCTCCAGCCCCTCCGCCAGCACCCTGCCGGCCTCCGCATCCCGTCCCGCCTGCTGCAGGATGCGGGAGAGGAGCAGCCTCGCCCCGCCCTGCTCCGGATGCTCCCGCAGCAGGTCGGAGAGCAGCCGCAGCGCCTCCTCCCCACGGCCCTGACGCCAGGCGCTGTCGGCCCTCTGCAGGATCTCCGCCGGACCGGAGCCGGCGGGCTGGCGCAGGACCCCGGGCTGCGCTTGCACCTTCGTGGCCGCAATGGCAGGTCGCCGGTCGGTCGGT
>RFJX01000267.1 GCA_003694425.1 Gammaproteobacteria bacterium | reverse complement strand
CTGGAGGAAGGCCCTCGATTCATACCGGCGGGAATGACGACTGAAATCCCTCGCGACCCGCTGCAGCAGCCCGTTGCTCAAACCTTCACCTCCGGCAGCGCATGGCCGACGAATCTCCGGCACCCTTCGGCGAAACCCCTCGGGCTGGAGAGGAACGGGGCATGGCCGCACCCCTCCATGACTTCCAGCCAGAGCCCGGGCCGGATGGCGGCCAGAGCCCCGGCCACCTCCATCGGGACCACGCGATCACGCTGCCCCAGGATCAGGCCAAGCGGCACCGGACAGTCCCGGAAGGCCGCCCGCCAGTCTTCCGTACGCAGGCGTTCCAGTCCTCCGGCAAGGCCTTCCCTGTCCGCCTCCAGGGCCTTGAGTCCCTCTGCCAGGAGAGTGCCCCGCACCCTGCGGGCCTGTGCATCGTCCAGGGCCTGCAGGGCGGAAAAGCGGCGCAGCGTGCCCTCCGGATCGAGCCGGAAGTCGAGGCAGAATCCGGCCACCAGCTCCGGGTCCAGCGCCTCGCTCCAGCCCGGTCGGCGCACGAAACAGGGACTGCTGGCCACCAGCAGCACGGCGTCGGCACCGGGATGGTCGCCGGCCCGCGCCAGCGCCTCCCAGCCGCCGAGTGACCACCCGACCAGGACCAGCGGTCGGTCCGGGTCTGCGACCTGCCCCTCTTCGAGCAGGTCATGGTCCCGCTGCAGGAGGGGCCTGACCGCCTCCCACACGGCTGCCGTGCTGCCCCATCCCGGAATGAGCCGGAGCTGGATCCGCATCCTCAGGCCCCTGGATCCGGGTCCCTGGCCAGGATCCCGGCCAGGGCGACCAGCAGGGCATCGATCTGGGCGGTCTCGTGCTGGGCCGTCAGGGTGATCCGCAGACGGGCGGTGCCTGCGGGGACGGTCGGCGGACGGATCGCCATCACCAGATGTCCCTGTTCGCACAGTCGCCGTGCCACCCGCAGGGCGCGCCCCGCGGCCCCCAGGATCACCGGCTGGATCGGGCCCTCCGGACCTGGCAGTTCCAGCCCCAGCCCCGCGGCACGGCGCCGGAAGTAACCGATGTTCTCGCGCAACCGCGCCCTCCGCCAGGGCTCGTCCAGGACCACCCCGATCGCCGCCGTCACCCCCGCGGCAATCGCCGGGGCGGGAGCCGTCGAGTAGATGGCACTGCGCGCATGCTGCACCAGGTGGTCGATCAGCTCTGCCGTGCCGGCGACGAAGCCACCCGAACAGCCAAGGGCCTTGCCGAAGCCACCGGTGAGCACCGGCACGTCACAGGTGTCGAGTCCCGTGGCCTCGAGCGCCCCGGCACCGTTCCTCCCCAGCACACCGATCCCGTGGGCGTCGTCCACCATCAGCACCGCCCCCTGCCGGCTGCACGCCGCCGCCAGCTCCGGCAGGGGAGCAAGGTCCCCGTCCATACTGAAGACGCTGTCGGTAAGCACCAGCTTCAGCCCTTCGCCGGGCGCCGCCAGCCGCTGTTCGAGCTGGTCCGTGTCCGCATGCCGGTAACGTCGCAGGCGCGCCCCCGAAAGCCTCGCCCCATCGATCAGCGAGGCGTGACACAGGCGGTCGCAGTGGACCTGGTCACCCCGCCCGGCCAGTGCCGGCACTACCCCGAGGTTGGCCTGATAGGCGCTGCCGAACAGGAGGACCGATTCCCGGCCGAGCCACTGGGCGAGCCGCTCCTCCAGATCCCGGTGAACGGGCAGATGGCCGCAGACCAGCTGGGAGGCGCAGCTGCCGCTGCCGTAGCGGTCGATGGCCTTCTTCATGGCCTCACGTACCGCGGGATGCGTGCTGAGATTGAGGTAGTCGTTGCCGCAGAAACTGATTCCTTCGTACTCCCCCATCCGGCAATGCAGGGGGCCGTCATCCACCCGCAGCTGGCGGCGACGCACGCCTTCGCTCGCCCTGGCCTGCATGCGGGCGGCCTCGAGCCGCATCCGGAGAGACCCGGTCACGCTCAGCCGCGGTTCTCCGCCCGGATCCCCAGCCGCGCGAACAGGCGCCGGTCCGCCTCCGTGTCGGGATTGGGCGTGGTGAGGAGCTCCTCTCCATAGAAGACGGAATTGGCGCCGGCCAGGAAACAGAGCGCCTGCAATTCGTCGCTCATCTGGCCCCTGCCGGCGGAGAGGCGCAGGACGCTCGCGGGCATCATCACCCGCGCCACGGCGATGGTCCGGACCACGTCGAAGGGGTCCGGCGGTTCGTGCTCCGCCAGCGGCGTACCGGCCACCCGGACCAGGACATTGACGGGTACGCTCTCGGGATGAGGGTCGAAGCTGGCGAGCCGGATCAGCAGCTCGGCGCGGTCCTCGAGTGTTTCACCCAGCCCGAGGATGCCACCGCAGCAGACCCTGATCCCGGCCGCGCGGACCGCCTCGAGGGTACGCAGGCGGTCCTCATAGCTGCGGGTGGAGATGATCCGCGGGTAGAACGACTCCGACGTGTCGAGATTGTGGTTGTAGTAGTCGAGTCCGGCCCGCGCGAGCTCACGGGCCTGATGCTCGTTCAGCATCCCCACGGTCAGGCAGGTCTCCAGCCCCAGCTTCCTGACCTCCGCCACGAGATCGGTGAGCCTGGGCAGGTCGCGATCCCGCAGTTCGCGCCATGCCGCGCCCATGCAGAAGCGGGTGGCGCCCGCCTCCCGCGCACGCCGTGCGGCTGCCAGCACCTCCTCCGGCGGCAGCAGCGGCTCTGCGTGCACCGAGCTGTCGTGTCGGGCACTCTGGGGACAGTAACCGCAGTCCTCCGGACAGCCCCCCCGTTTGATATTCAGGAGGGTGCTGAGCTGGACCCGGTCTGCCGGGAAGTGGCGCCGATGGGCCTGCTGGGCGTACCAGATCAGGTCGGGCAGGGAGCTGCGGTAGAGCTCCAGCACCTCCGCTAGCTGCCAGTCGTGCCGGATTGCCCCCTGGGAGCAGGGTATGGACCCCCCGGCGCTGCAGTCGATCTCCAGGGGAGCGGCAACCTCCTGCTGCCATGGTTTCGCCGTCGCGTCGTCCTGCGCCGGGGGCCGGGATTCTTCCTGTTCCATATCACCTGCTCATGTGGGCCTGCTTGTGGCCGGCCATGGATCGGGGCCTTCTCCATCTGGCAATATTGGCCCGGGTCCGGGGCCCTGCGTCGGTCATATTATGACATGGAGAAAACTTTACCAGTGGATGGATCTTGACCGGAGGTGCCTGCTCTGCGCCGCCCCGTGCCGGGACGGGATCATCTGCCCCGGCTGTGATCGGGACCTGCCGCTCAACCGCAATCCCTGTCCGGTCTGCGCCATGCCCCTTCCTCCCGGGCACCGGGGACTCTGTGCCGCATGTCTCCGGCACCGACCCCGCTTCGTGCGTGCCCACTGCTCCCTGCTCTATGCATTCCCGGTGGACCGTCTGATCCATCAGGCGAAATACCGCAGGTGCTTCGAGCTGCTGCCGGTGCTGGGCGGGTTGATGGCGCGGTATCCGCCCCCGTGGCTGGAAGAACTTCGCGGTGAGAAACCCCTGCTGGTGCCCGTACCCCTGCACCCCTTTCGCCAGCTCCTGCGCGGCTACAACCAGGCGCTGGAGCTGTGCCGGTCTGTCGCCCGGGACCTCGAGCTGGAGATTGCAACCGGTGTGGTCTCGCGGACCCGGCATACGGCACCGCAGCAAGGGCTGGATGCGGCCCGGCGACGGCGGAACCAGTCCGCCACTCTGTTCAGGGCCAATCCGGTACTCGCGAAGGGGAGGAGCCTTCTGGTGGTCGACGATGTAATGACCACCGGTGCCACCCTGGAGGCGGTTACCCGCTCGCTGCTGCGGGCGGGTGCTTCAGGGGTGCATGCCTGGTGCCTGGCCCGCGCGCCATGATGTGGCAGCTCCCTGCGGGCCTCACCCGGAAGCATTATAACTTATTGAATTATAAGAAATTATGTGTCCAGGTTGGTCACCGAGAGGGCGTGGTGCTCGATGAAGGCTCGCCTGGGTTCCACCTGATCGCCCATCAGGGTGGTGAATACCTCGTCAGCGGCCAGGGCGTCCTCGACCCGCACCTGGAGGAGGTTGCGACGCTCGGCATCCATGGTCGTCTCCCATAGCTGCTCCGGATTCATCTCTCCCAGTCCCTTGTAGCGCTGGATGGTCATCCCCCTTCGCACCTCCTGCATCAGCCAGCTGAAGGCATCGAAGACCGTTCCTATCCCGCAGCTTCGATCCCCCAGACTCACCTGCGCACCTTCCTTCATGAGGTCGTCGATATCCCGGGCCAAGAGCATCAGGCGCCGGTATTCCACGGAGGAGAAGAAGTCTTCGTCCAGTAGCTGGACATGACCGGCATAGGTGAGGTTCTGCACTTCGCCACAATATCCCGCCTGCTCCGGATAGTGCCGCAGACGCACCTCCCAGCGGTCCCTCCCCCCAGCGGAGTTGAGCCTCTCTTCCAGCTGGCCAAACCACTCTGCGGCCTTTGCCTCATCCTGGAGGAAGCCCGCGTCCACGCTCGGCATCGAGCGGATGGTCAGCAGCAGGCTGCGGTCATAGCGCCGCTCCAGGCGGGAGAGCACTTCGATCAGCTTCAGATATTCCTCCCCCAGGCGGGTCAGCGTCTCCTCCTTCAGTGGCTCCGCCGATTCGGAAACCTTCAGCGTCGCGTCCTTCAGGATCAGGCCCATGAGATACCTGTTCAACGCCTGGTCATCCTTTACGTACATCTCCCTCTTGCCCTTCTTGACCTTGTACAAGGGGGGCTGTGCGATGTAGATGTGGCCCCGCTCTATCAGCTCGGGCATCTGCCGGTAGAAGAAGGTCAGCAACAGGGTACGGATGTGGGAACCATCGACATCCGCATCCGTCATGATGATGATTCGGTGATAGCGGAGCTTGTCCGGGTCATATTCCTCCTTCCCGATCCCGCAACCCAGGGCAGTGATCAGGGTGATCACCTCCGCCGAGGAGAGCATCTTGTCGAACCGGGCCTTCTCGACATTGAGGATCTTCCCCTTCAGGGGGAGGATCGCCTGGTTGCGGCGATCCCTGCCCTGCTTGGCCGATCCACCGGCGGAATCGCCCTCGACGATGAACAATTCGGACTTGCTGGGGTCACGCTCCTGACAGTCCGCGAGCTTGCCCGGGAGTCCCGCCACATCCATGGCCGTCTTGCGCCTGGTCAGTTCACGCGCCTTGCGCGCAGCATCACGGGCCCTGGCTGCCTCCACCGTCTTTTCGGCGATGGCCCTTGCCTCCTGGGGATGCTCCTGCAGGAATTCGCTGAATTTCTCGGACAGGATCGATTCCACGACGGGCTTGACCTCACTGGACACCAGCTTGTCCTTGGTCTGGGATGAAAACTTCGGATCAGGCACCTTGACCGAGATCACGGCAGTCAGACCTTCACGGATGTCATCGCCCTGGATACTGACCTTGGTCTTGCTCAGCAGCCCCTGTTCCTCCAGATACTGATTGAAGGTACGGGTGAGGCCGGACTTGAAGCCGGCCAGATGGCTGCCGCCGTCACGCTGCGGAATGTTGTTGGTGAAGCAGAAGACATTCTCCTGATAGGAGTCGTTCCACTGCATCGCAATCTCCACGATGATGTCGTTCTTCCTGGAACAGATGTGGATGACCGTTGGATGCAGTGGATTCTTGTTCCGGTTGAGGTGGCGGACGAAGGCCTCGATCCCGCCTTCGTACTGGAACACATCCTCCTTCCCGCTCCGTTCATCGAGCAGGTGTATGCGGATCCCGGAATTGAGGAAGGAGAGTTCACGCAGACGCCTGGCCAGGATGTCATAGTGGAATTCCGTGTCACTGAAGACCTCGCGGCTGGGCGCAAAGCGGATCTCGGTGCCCGTCTCTTCCGAAGACCCTGCCTCGCGCAGCGGACCTTCCGGCACACCCTGGCAATAGCGCTGCACATAGAGCAGGCCGTTTCTGCGGATGCGGAGCTCAAGCCATTCTGACAGGGCGTTGACCACGGAAACGCCGACCCCGTGCAGACCGCCGGAGACCTTGTAGCTGCTGTCGTCGAACTTGCCACCAGCATGCAGGGTGGTCATGATGACCTCGGCCGCCGAGACACCCTCCTCCGGATGGATGTCTACCGGTATACCGCGACCATCATCGCGGACCGTGACCGAACCGTCTTCATGGATGACGACATCGATATTTTTGCAATGTCCCTGGAGTGCCTCATCGATACTGTTGTCGACCACCTCGAAGACCATGTGGTGCAGACCGGTCCCGTCATCGGTGTCTCCGATGTACATTCCGGGGCGCTTGCGGACTGCCTCAAGTCCCTTGAGCACCTTGATGCTCGATGAATCGTAGGTTTCCGTTTTCACCTTGGTCACACAGGATTTTCCAGTCCGGACATCATACCATTTTCTGCAGCCTTCCCTGTTCCACGTGGAACACGCGACTGTTGGACATGAATCGTCTTTTGAGCCGGGATTCCAGATCGGTACGTGTGCTGGTAAGGAACAACTGGCAGGATGGCTGTGTTACCGCGCTCAGGGCATCAAGTGCCAGGTCGAGACCCTGAGGATCGAGCTCACTTGTGAGGTCGTCCACCAGCAACATGGGTGTGATCCCCGCTTCTCTGTGAAGATAGAGGACGGACAGGATGATCAGATGCAGCAGAAAGAGTTTGCTCTGACCTCGTGAGAGCCTGTGTCTTGCCGCCGTCCCATTCTGCAGGAAAACGATATCGGCCTTGTGCGGTCCCTTTCGCGTCTGTTTCAGCCTGAGGTCCTGGCAGACCCCATTTGCGAGCTGGGTACGTAGTGAGTCCTCCTCATTCCAGCCGGGGTGCAGAACGACGTCCATGCCGGCGAAATGGCCATGCAACGGAGAAGCGTCCTGATTCGCACTGATCCACTCGATGAATCTGCGGCGCAGTCTGTTGATGGATTCTCCCAGTTCGGCCAGTTGATCATCCCAGGACTCGGCAAGCTCAGGATCCCCCTTGCGGAGTGACGCATTGCGCTGTTTGAGGATGTGATGGTAGCGCAGGACGAGGGAGTGATATCCCTGTTCCACGTGAAACAGGGCCTGGTCCATGAATCTCCGTCGATGGACCGGTCCCTGTTCGAGAACCGCATGACTCCCGGGATGAAGGAGAAACTGGGGAAAGCGACGAAGGAGTTGGGATCTGCGTTCTATCCTGACCCCGTCCTGTCTGATCCGGTGACGGCCATTCTCATAGCTTATGCCGATGGTCTCGGAACTGCTATCACGATGGGTGATGATGAATCTGTCCTCTCCCCGCCTGATCAGTGTGCGCGGAATGGATGAACGAAAGGACTGCAGATGACCGAGATAATACACAGCCTCGAGTAACGTGGTCTTGCCACAGGCGTTCGGGCCGGTTACGAGATTGACTTCGGGATGGAATTGGAAGGTGGTGTCCAGGTAGCCCCGAAAGCAGATTAGACGCAGTGTGCCAAGACTCAAGGCATCAAAGGCGCATCGGCATGATGACGTACTTGCGGGTCACATCATCCACGGGTAGCAGAAGCGCACTGCTGTCCGGATTGGTGAACACGAATTCGACGTGACTGGTGCGGATGGCAGACAAGGCATCCAGGAGGTAATTCACGTTGAATCCGATCTCGAATTCCTGGCCCTGATGATCCACCGGAAGCGATTCCTCAGCCTCTTCCTGCTCCGGATTGTGTGCCTGTACCGTCAGTTCATCGTTGCCGAGACTGAGCCGTACCCCGCGGAACTTCTCGTTCGAGAGGATGGACACGCGTTGAAGGGCATGGCGGAGCGGTTCCCGCTCGACTCCCAGACGAAGCGTGGCCGCAGCGGGGATCACCCCGGTGTAGTCGGGGAATTTACCATCGATGAGTTTCGAGGTCATGCCCTGGTCCCCGAGTGTCACGCGCAGATGGTTGCCGGAAAACTCCAGATTCACCGTTTCGTCGCTGTCCGGTAACATCCGGAACAATTCCGTCACCCCCTTGCGAGGCAGGATGATCTGTATAGCCTCCAGTCCGTCCTGGCCATCCAGTGCGGTCTCGGCCATCGCCAGTCGATGACCATCGGTCGCCACGCAGCGCAGGGTTCGGTCGGCAATTTCGATCAGCAGTCCGTTGAGGTAGTAACGCACATCCTGGTGCGCCATGGCGAACTGTGTGTCTTCGATCAGTTGCCGCAAGGTATGGGAAGGAAGCGTCAGCTCGGCCGTGGGCGTGAAATCCGTGATATTGGGGAAGTCTTCGGCAGACATGGTCGCGAGAGTGAATCTGCTCCTCCCCGAGGAGAGTCGGGCCTTCCCGTCTTCGACTTGCAACCGGATTTCCGCTCCCTGGGGAAGGGCCCTGCAGATGTCGAAGAGCTTCTTTGCCGGCAGGGTGACGGACTGGGAGACGCCGCTGGCATTTGCGAAGCGGCTAGTCAGTTCGACTTCGAGATCGGTCGTGGTGAGGGTAACGGTATCGGGCTCTACCTGCAGGAGGAGATTCGAGAGGATGGGCAGTGTCTGTCTGCGCTCCACTACGCCGACGACCATCTGCAGAGCGGGTAACAGCTGTTCCCTGTCAAATTCTATATTCATAGTCTTTCATATATTGTATATAACTAGGCACACGTCACCCTGTGGGTAAAGGCAAATTGCGCTTTTTTTTCAGTGTCTTATTGTGAAAAATCCGGCTTGCAAGACTGCTGAAAGCCCATCTTTGTCCCTGTGGACAACCTGTACGTCTTTGTACCCTTTCCTGCTCCCGGTCAATTGTCCACACCCTGCCAACATCAGGTGGTGAGGGTTCTCAACAGATTCCGGTAGTCCTCACTGATCCGGGACTCGCTCTTGCGTAACTCCGCTATCTTACGACAGGCATGGAGAACGGTGGTATGGTCTCGTCCCCCGAAGGCGTCGCCGATTTCCGGCAGGCTGTGTGTCGTGAGTTCCTTTGCCAGCGCCATGGCCAGCTGCCGGGGTCTGGCGATGGATCGATTACGACGCTTGGATAGCAGATCGGCAACGCGGATCTTGTAGTAGGCGGCTACCGTCTTCTGGATGTTTTCGATGGTGATGAGTTTGTCCTGCAGGGCCAGCAGGTCCTTGAGCGCCTCCTTGACGAAGTCCAGGGTGATCTCCCTGCCGGTCAGATGGGATCCGGCCAGGACGCGATGCAGTGCACCCTCCAGCTCGCGGATGTTGGAATGAAACCGTTTGGCGATGAAAAAGGCGACCTCGCTCGGGAGGACGGCTCCGGCCTGTTGTGCCTTGCTCATCAGGATGGCGACCCGGGTCTCGAGCTCCGGTGGTTCGATGGCCACGGTCAGACCCCAGCCGAAGCGGGACTTGAGCCGCTCTTCCAGACCCTCCACCTCCTTCGGATAGCGATCACAGGTCAGCACGATCTGCTGTCTGCCCTCGAGCAGGGCGTTGAAGGTATGGAAGAACTCCTCCTGGGATCGTTCCTTGCCGGCGAGAAACTGGATGTCGTCGATCAGCAGGGCGTCGACGGAGCGGTAGAAGCGCTTGAATTCATTGATGGTGTTGTGCTGAAGGGCCTTGACCATCTCGTGCACGAAGCGCTCCGAGCGCAGATAGATGACATTGGCCTCGCTGTCCGTCGCCTTGATCTGGTTGCCGATGGCATGCATCAGGTGGGTCTTGCCCAACCCCACACCGCCGCAGATGAACAGGGGGTTGTATCCGGTTCCGGGGTTGGCGGCCACTTGCAGAGACGCGGCTCTGGCAAGCTGGTTGGACTTCCCCTCGACGAAGGTGTCGAAGGTGAAGTCGCCCTGCAGGCGCGATGCTGCGTTGCGGCGGCGATTGCCGTTATCCGGTATGGAGCGGACGGGTGTAGCGTTTCCCGCGGCGGATGGCGGGGGTACGGGAGCGGCGCTGCCGACGGCGAATTCCAGTCGGGCCTGGGTCGATGCGTCGAGTTCGCTCAGCAGTTGCTGGATGCGTTCGGCATAGCGTTCGCGCACCCAGTCCAGGACGAAACGGTTGGGGGCGAGCAGCTTGAGGGTCCCGTTGCCGCAGTCGGCCTGCAGCGGTCTGATCCAGGTGTTGAACTGCTGGGCGGTCAGTTCATGCTCCAGGCGATTCAGGCACCTCTCCCAAAGCTCGACGCCCATGACGGCACCACTCTCCATGAGTCAACTATTTGAAAAGTATAGATATTTTCAGGATCCAGGTCTTGTGACCAACCCGATGAGACAATCAAGAGTCTATACTGCTGCCGCGTACTTATCCACAGCGGGAGAGATACCCGGCGGGCAATGTGAATGAACAGGCGAAATAACAGCATGTTGCGTGTCCTGCACGTCGGTGATCTGGGCCAGAAGCAGTTTGGCGCCCTCTACAACACCTTCGAGCGCAAGCTGGTACATGGACTGATCCGGGCTGATTTCTGTGTCTGGGAGTTCAGCGACAAGGACCTGGCCAAGTTCCTCGCCCCGCTGGGCATCTCGCGTCTGGGCGTGCGCCGCATGATGACGGCACTGACCCGGACCGTCGACAATTTCCGTCCGGATCTGCTGGTCCTCAGCAACACCCGCAAGCTGCCGAACGAATTCATCGCGGGACTGAGGAGCAGGCATCCCTCCATGGCGGTGGCCTGCTACACCTGCGATCCGCTGTTCGAGCCGGAAAATCTTGCCCACCAGCAGGCCCGGCGGCAGGTCTGTGATGCCCTCTTCACCACCACCGGAGGAAGGCAGCAGCAGGAGCTCGCGGCGGGTCCCGGGGCGCGGGTCCATTATCTGCCGAACCCGACCGACCCGGCCATCGAACAGCTGGACAACAGCCGGCGGGACGACCTGCCGGTCGATCTGCTCTTCTGCGGGACCGGGGAAGAGGGTCATCCCCGGACCGAGCGTATCCGTCGACTGCGCGATTCACTGCCGCAGATCGAATTCCGGATCCACGGGATGCTGGGGACGCCCCGGATCAGGGGCCTGGAGTATGACCGGTTGCTGGCACAGACGCGCAGTGCCCTGAACATCAACAAGCAGGAGGCGCCGCTCTATTCCTCGGACCGGCTGGCGCAGTTGATGGCCAATGGCATCCTCTGTTTCATCGACCGTGCCAGTGAGCTGGACGGCCTGCTGGGAGAGGATGCCGCGATCTGGTTCAACGGAGACGAGGAGCTGCGGGAGCGGATCCTGGATGTGTGTCGCGACGACACAATGCGCCGCAAGGTTGCCGCCAGCGGACGCGAACGATACCGCAGCCTGTTCGCAAGCGAGGCGGTAAGCCGCTATCTGGTCGAGGCGACGTTGCAGTTGCCCTGGTCCAGGGACTATGGCTGGCCGGTCGATCCCTGGTGAGCCCTGAAGGTGTCGACGTTGCCCGGTTCCAGTCAGCCGGATCGGGTAACCCCGAGAAAAACCTGAACCGGTACCTGAACGGGGCCAGCCCGGCATTTTGGCGGTGGCGCTGCTTGGAGTTTGGTGTCAACGCGATGCCGGGATGTCTCCTTTTGCGTCAGCGCACTGCTCTCCACTGCCATGACTCCTCCACTCCCAATGAGGGGGAGCTTGCTGCCATGGGCCACAAACGCAGGATGCCGGATTCTTGGCCCTGCGCATCCCTTGCGCTATGGTGACAGGTCCCGCCCGGGGCTTCACCGCGAATGGAGGGACCAGCACCATGTGTTCAGTCTGTGGTTGCGGAGAGACGCACACGCACGATCCGGCGGGACCGGAGCATCATCACCATGGACCCGACACCAGGCTCCTGAGACTCGAGCAGGACCTGCTGGCCAGGAATGACCGCCATGCGGCGGGCAATCGCCAATGGCTGGCCGCGCGCGGTGTCGGGGCCGTCAACCTGATGGCCAGCCCCGGCGCCGGCAAGACCACGCTGCTGGTCCGGACCATCCGGGCCTGCGCCGGGCGCTGGCCGATAATGGTGATCGAGGGCGACCAGCAGACCAGCCTCGATACAGAGCGCATCCGCGCGACCGGAGCGACCGCCCTGCAGATCAACACCGGCAAGGGATGCCACCTGGATGCCCATCAGGTTGGCCATGCCCTGGAGCGGCTCGCTCCACCCCCGGGCGCAATGGTTCTGATCGAGAACGTCGGCAATCTGGTCTGCCCGGCAGGATTCGATCTCGGCGAGCAATACCGTGTGGTCCTGCTCTCGGTCACCGAGGGGGATGACAAGCCGCTCAAGTACCCCGATATCTTCCACCGGGCCGACCTGCTGCTGATCACCAAGATCGATCTGCTCCCTCACGTCGATTTCGACCCCCGGCGCTGCGCCGAACTGGCCCGCAGGATCCGCCCCGGCCTGCCGGTGCTCGAGGTCTCGGCCAGGAACGGGGAGGGAATGGAGCAGTGGTACGAATGGCTGGCTTCCCGGCGCACAGGATCGCATCCCGGCAGGGAAGCATCCGGAGGCTGAAGACCGCTGCTGATGGAGCCCGCAACCGATCGCAGCCGGAACCACGAGCCAATCGTCGGCGCCCTGCTGCGGATCCGGGGACGGGTCCAGGGGGTCGGATTCCGTCCCCATGCCCTGCGGCTGGCCCGTGCCCTGGGGCTTTGCGGCGACATCTGCAACCATGGTGACGGTGTCCTGCTGCGTGCCTGGGGCAGCGAGGCCTCGCTGCGGGAACTGCAACGGCGGCTGCGGTACGCTCCGCCACCCCCTGCGAGCGTGGAGTCCTGTCTGGTGGAGGCCCTGCCCGGCCCGCCGGCGATGGAAGGCTTTCACATCGTCTCCAGCCAGCCGGGCACCGGACTCTGCCATCTGCTCCCTGACCTGGCCCTGTGCGATGCCTGCCGTGCCGAGCTGCAGGATCCGGACAACCGGCGGTACCGCCATCCCTTCATCAGCTGTACCGCCTGCGGCCCCCGGTTCAGTATTGCCGGTGCCCTGCCCTATGACCGTGAACGGACCTCGATGGCCTCCTTTGCGATGTGCGGCCGCTGTGCGGGGGAATATCGTGATCCCGCCGACCGTCGCTTCCATGCCCAGCCGATCGGCTGCCACGAGTGCGGTCCTTCCCTGCGGCTGTTGCCCGGCGAAACCGCTGGCGAGCACTCACTTCAGGGCGCCATAGAGTGCCTCCGCAATGGCGGGATCCTGGCGGTGAAGGGCATCGGAGGCTTCCACCTGATGGTGGATGCCACCCGTCCGGAGGCGATTGCCCGGCTGCGCCGGCGCAAGCACCGCCCTTTCCGCCCCTTCGCCCTGATGGTCCGTGATCCGGAGGTCGCGCGCCGCTACTGCAGGCTGCGGCCGGAAGAGGCGGCGGCGCTGTCCTCGCATGTCGCCCCGATCGTGCTGCTGGAACAGTCCGGCGAGCGCCTGCCCGACGAGGTGGCGCCGGGCATGGATCGGCTGGGGCTGATGTTGCCCGCCACCGCCCTGCACCTGCTGCTGCTCGAGGCGTTCGACCGGCCTCTGGTCTGCACATCGGGCAACCGCTCCGGCGCCCCGCTGTGCGCCGGCAACGACGAGGCAGTGGAGTCTCTGGACGGGATAGCCGACCGGTTCCTGCTGCACGACCGGGAGATCGTCCATCGCTGTGACGACCCGGTGCTCCAGCTGGCTGCCGGCAGGATGCGCACCCTGCGCCGGGGACGGGGACAGGTCCCGGAGGCCCTGCCGTTGCCACCCGGGCTGGAGAATGCGGACGGTATCCTGGCAGTGGGCGGCGACCTCAAGGGCGGCTTCTGCCTCCTGCGGCAGGGCTGTGCCCTGTTGTCCCAGCCCTTCGGCGAGCTGATGCACCCGGACTGCCGGCGACGCTGGCGGGAGGAGATGTCGGCCTGGCTCGGGCTGTACGGATCGCGGCCCCGACGCATCGCGCTGGATGTCCATCCCGACTACGGATCCCACCGCCACGGCCGGGAGCTTGCCAGGCAACTGGGTGTGCCCGCCGCGACCGTCCTGCACCATCATGCCCATCTGGCTGCGGTCCTGGCGGAACATGGTCATCCCCTGGATGCGGGACCGGTGCTGGGGCTGGTCCTCGACGGCCTGGGGATGGGCGAGGCCGGGGCGCTGTGGGGTGGAGAGCTGCTGCTGGGGGACTACCAGGGCTACCGCCGGGTGGCCCATCTGGCACCGGTGCCGCTGCCCGGTGGTGACCGGGCCGCGCGCGAGCCCTGGCG
>RFJX01000266.1 GCA_003694425.1 Gammaproteobacteria bacterium | reverse complement strand
CCCCTCCAGCAGCCGGCCGATGGCCCCTTCGCTGAACAGGCTGGGGGTGCCACCGCCGATGAAGATCGTGGCGATGGGGCGCCCGCCGAGCAGGGGGGCTTCGAGCTCCAGGTCCGCCAGCAGGGCCTCCACATAGGCCTGCTCGGGCGGGGCCCCGGAGAGCGGGTGGGAATTGAAGTCGCAGTAGGGGCACTTGCGCACGCACCAGGGCAGGTGGACATAGAGTCCCGGCCCCGGCGGTGGCTGCAGCAGGGACATCAGCCGCCCAGCCGCTGCTCCAGACTGGCGCGCAGCCTGCGCAGGGCCTGGCCCCGGTGGCTGATCCGGTTCTTCAGCTCCGGCGGCAGCTCGGCCGAGGCGCAGCCCTGATCCGGTACCCAGAACAGCGGGTCGTAGCCGAAGCCGCCCTCACCCCGTGGCGCCTCGAGGATCCGCCCCTCCCACCTGCCCTCGCAGACGAGCGGGACCGGGTCCCCGGCGTGCTCCAGCAGGACCGCCACGCAGATGAAGCGGGCGGTGCGCCGCTCGGGGGGGACCCCGGCCAGGGCCTTGAGCAGTTTCGCGTTGTTGGCGGCGTCGCCCCCCTCCCCGGCATAGCGGGAGGAGTGGATGCCCGGGGCGCCCTGCAGGTGGTCCACCGCCAGCCCGGAGTCGTCGGCCAGCGCCGGCAGGCCGGACTGGCGGGCCGCGTTGCGGGCCTTGAGGATGGCGTTCTCGACGAAGGTCAGGCCGGTTTCCTCCGCCTCCTCCACGCCCAGGGCGGACTGCGGGACAAGCTCCAGTCCCAGCCCGCCGAGGAGGGCCTGCAGCTCCCGCAGCTTGCCGGGGTTGCCGCTGGCCAGGACGAGCCGTTTCATTGCTCCGCCAGGGCCTCCTGCTGATGCTGCAGCAGCTCCGCGATGCCCTTTTTCGCCAGCGCCAGCATGGCCATCAGCTCGTCCTCGCGGAAGGCGTGCCCCTCGGCGGTGCCCTGCAGCTCGATGTAGTGGCCGGCATCGTTCATCACCACGTTCATGTCGGTCTCGGCGTTGGAGTCCTCGGCATAGTCCAGGTCGAGGACCGGGACCCCCTCATAGATACCGACCGAGACCGATGCCACCCGGCCGTGCAGCGGGTCGCGCCGGAGCTGGTGCTGGCGGCGCAGGTGGGCGACGGCATCGGCCAGGGCGACATAGCCGCCGGTGATGGACGCGGTCCGGGTGCCGCCGTCGGCCTGGAGCACGTCGCAGTCGATGATGATGGTGCGCTCGCCGAGGGCCTCCAGGTCCATCACCGCCCGCAGCGAACGGCCGATCAGGCGCTGGATCTCCATGGTGCGCCCGCCCTGCCTGCCCTGGGAGGCCTCGCGGCGGGTCCGGGTGCCGGTGGCGCGCGGCAGCATCCCGTATTCGGCGGTGACCCAGCCCTGCCCCTTGTTGCGCAGGAAGGGGGGGACCTTCTCCTCCACGGTGGCGGTGCAGAGCACCCGGGTGTCGCCGAACTCCACCAGTACCGAGCCCTCGGCATGGCGGGTGAAATGGCGGGTGAAGCGGACCGGACGCAGTTCGTCCGGGGCACGACCACTGGGGCGCATGGTGATTCCTTCCTGCTGTCTGTGGGGCGCACATTGTAGCGGCAGATACCACTCCTGTCCGGCTCCCCTTTGTTTCCCGTGGCCGGTTGCGGGTAACATCCCCCTCCGGGCGGAAGAGACAACGGGAAGGGAGATGGTAGCGAGCATGACCGCCTTCGCCAGGGCCGGCGGCGAGGGAGAATGGGGCACGGCAACCTGGGAACTGCGTTCGGTCAACCACCGCTTTCTCGAGATCTCCCTGCGTCTCCCCGAGGAGCTGCGCCCGCTGGAGCCGGAGGTGCGCGGCCGGCTGACGGCGGCACTGCACCGGGGCAAGGTGGACGCCACCCTGCGCTTCGCTCCCGCCGCCGGGCGCAGGCCCATCGAGCTCGACGCGGCGGCCTGTGAGCAGCTGCATCAGGCCCTGCGCGAGGTCGAGGGACTGCTGACCAACCCGGCCCCGATCTCGGCGCTCGAGTTTCTGCAATGGCCGGGCGTCATCCGGGGACAGGAGCTTCCGCTGGACGAGCTGCGGGCCGATCTGCTGCAGATCCTGGACCGGGCCCTGGCCGAGCTGGTCGCCAGCCGGCAACGGGAGGGGGCCCACCTCGCCGGGCTCATCCGCAGCCGCTGCGAGGCGCTGCTGGAACAGGTGGAGCGGCTGCGAGCGCGGATGCCGGAGATCCTGCAGGGGCTGCGCCAGCGGCTGGTGGAGCGGCTGTCCGGGCTGGAGACGGAGATCGATCCCCAGCGCCTGGAGCAGGAGCTGGTGCTGCTGGTCCAGAAGATGGACATCGCCGAGGAGCTGGACCGGCTGGAGGGGCATGTGAAGGAGGTCCTGCGGGTACTGGAGCAGAAGGGGGCGATAGGTCGCCGCCTGGACTTCCTGATGCAGGAGCTCAACCGCGAGGCCAACACCATCGGTTCCAAGTCGGCCCACGCCGACACCAGTGCCGCCTCGGTGGAGATGAAGGTGCTGATCGAACAGATGCGCGAACAGGTGCAGAACATTGAGTGATTCACGGGCTACAGGCCAGCTCTTCGTGGTATCGGCCCCGTCCGGGGCGGGCAAGACCAGCCTGGTCAACGAGCTGGTCACCCGGCACGAGGACCTGGCCATCTCGGTATCCCATACCACACGCCCGCCGCGGCCCGGGGAACAGGAGGGGATCGACTATCACTTCGTCAGCGAGGAGCAGTTCCGGGAAATGGTCCGCCGGGACGCCTTCCTCGAACACGCCGAGGTGTTCGGCAATCTCTACGGGACCTCGCGTGAATGGGTCCAGGCGCAGCTCGCCCAGGGGATCAGCCTCATCCTGGAGATCGACTGGCAGGGAGCGCGCCAGATCCGCGAAAAGATGCCCGACTGCACCGCCATCTTCATCCTGCCTCCCTCGCTCGACGAGCTGGAGCGGCGCCTGCGCGGGCGGGGCGGGGACGGTGAAGAGGTGATCCGGCGCCGGATGGAGGCCGCGGTGCTGGAGATGGAACATTACCGCGAGTACGAGTATCTCATCATCAACGATGACTTCCATCGGGCGCTCGGTGACCTGGAATCGGTGATCCGCGGCGCGGGCCTGCGCCGGGAACTGCAGGAGCGCCGGCACCGCCAGCTGATTGCCTCCCTGCTGGGATCGGCCCCCTGATTCCAGTACAATCAACCGATTGAGACCGACGCATCCGGAGGCGGCGCGGGATCGCGCCCCGCCCCGGGAGCACGGTCGTCCGGAACATCCATTACATGCCCAGAGGTAAATCATGGCCCGCCTGACCGTAGAAGACTGTCTCGAGAAGGTGCCCAACCGTTTCGACCTGATCCTGCTCGCCGCCAAGCGCGCCCGCCAGATCGCAATGGGCGCGGAGCCGCTGGTGGAAGAGGACCGGGACAAGCCCACCGTGATCGCCCTGCGCGAGATCGCCGCCGGCCTCATCGACAAGCAGAAGGTCGAGGAGATGGAGCAGGTGGAGTCCGACGACGAGGCCCTGCTGGCCGCGCTCGAGGCCGAGCTGCAGCAGTCCGTCTCCGCGGCGATCCAGCAGCAGCCCGGGGAGGGCTGAGCCTCCCGACCCCCGCCCGGGGCCAGGAATCCGCGTGGCCGTCACTGCCCGGAAGCTGGAACACCCCCCACAGGTCTTCACCATCGGGGACCTCGATGCCCTCCTGCGCGAATATCTTGAGCCGGAGCAGATAGCCGCCATCCACGAGGCCTACGAGCTCGGCGCCAGGGCCCATGAAGGGCAGGTCCGCCAGAGCGGAGAGCCCTATATCCATCACCCGCTCGCCGTGGCCGGGATCCTGGCCGAGATGCACCTGGACCCCCAGACCCTGCAGGCCGCGCTGCTGCACGACGTGCTGGAGGATACCCAGGTCACCAAGGAGGAGCTGGCCGCGCGCTTCGGCGAGGAGGTGGCCGAGATCGTCGACGGGGTCAGCAAGCTGTCCCAGATCGAGTTCAGCTCCTACGAGGAGGCGCAGGCGCAGAATCTGCGCAAGATGATCATGGCCATGGCCAACGACATCCGGGTGATCCTGGTGAAGCTGGCCGACCGCCTGCACAACATGCGCACCCTCGACGCGCTGCCGCCGGCCAAGCGGCGTCGCAAGGCGCGCGAGACCCTCGAGATCTACGTCCCCATCGCCCAGCGCCTGGGCATGAACCGGATCCGGCTGGAACTCGAGGACCTGGGCTTCGAGGCCTACTATCCGCTGCGCGCCCGGGTGTTGCGCAACGAGGTGAAGAAGGCCCGCGGCCACCGCAAGGAGATCGTCAAGCAGATCAAGACCGCCATCAAGCGGCGGCTGCGCCAGGAACGGCTGGCGGGCAAGGTGATCGGGCGGGAGAAGCACCTCTACAGCATCTACCAGAAGATGCGCAACAAGGGACTCTCCTTCTCCGAGGTCTACGATGTCTACGCCTTCCGCATCGTGGTCAGCACGGTGGACATGTGCTACCGGGTCCTGGGCGCTGTCCACAACCTCTACAAGCCGCTGCCGGGCAAGTTCAAGGACTACATCGCCATCCCCAAGTCCAACGGCTACCAGTCGCTGCACACCGTGCTCTTCGGCCCTTACGGGGTCCCCATCGAGGTCCAGATCCGGACCGAGGAGATGGACCGGGTGGCGGAGGAGGGCATCGCCGCCCACTGGCTCTACAAGAGCGACGAGGAGAGCGGCACCAGCGCCCACCAGCGGGCCCGCGAGTGGCTGCGGGAGGTGCTGGAGATGCAGCGCCAGGCCGGAAACTCGCAGGAGTTCCTGGAGAACGTCAAGATCGATCTGTTCCCCGACGCGGTCTATGTATTTACCCCGAAGGGCCGGATCATCGAGCTTCCCCGCGGGGCCACCTGCGTCGATTTCGCCTATGCGGTCCATACCGATGTCGGCAACCACTGCGTCGGCGCCCGCATCGACCACCGCATGGCGCCGCTCTCCACCCGCCTGACCACTGGCCAGACGGTCGAGATCCTCACCGCCCCCGGCTCCCGTCCCAACCCCTCGTGGCTCAGCTTCGTGGCCACCGCCAGGGCGCGGTCCCACATCCGCCACTACCTCAAGAACCTGCAGGAGGACGAGGCGCGCCAGCTCGGGCGACGCATGCTCCAGACCGAGTTGCGCAAGCTGGGCCTGGGACCGGAGGTGCTGGAGGGAGAACGGCTGGAGAAGGCCTTGGCGGTGCTCAAGGTGCCGGACCTGGACACCCTGCTGGCCGAGGTCGGCCTGGGCCGGCGGCTGGTGCCGCTGGTGGCGCGGGCCTTCACCGGCGGCGGAGAGGCGGCGACCCGGGCCGCATCGGGCGAGGACGTCCCGCTCACCATCCACGGCACCGCGGGGATGGTGATCAACCTGGCCCGCTGCTGCCACCCCATCCCCGGTGACCGTATCTATGGCCACGTCTCCAGCGGACGGGGCATCGTCATCCACCGGGAGAACTGCCGCAACATCGCCGAATTCAGCAAGGACCCGGACAAGTGGCTGGAGCTGGAGTGGGCCGACGACGTGCGCGGTGAGTTCCCGGTGGGGGTGCGGGTGATGCTCACCAACCAGCGCGGGGCGCTGGCCACCATCGCCACCGAGATCGCCAACCAGGGCGCCAACATCGAGAATGTCGAGATGCACGACCAGGACGACCGCTACGTCTCCCTCGGATTCGTCATCACCGTGCGCGACCGCGTCCACCTCGCCCGGGTCCTGCGCCGCCTGCGTTCCATCAGGCATGTCAGCAGGGTGAGTCGGGTGTGAAAGAGTTTTCAGTGATCAGTTATCAGTCGT
>RFJX01000265.1 GCA_003694425.1 Gammaproteobacteria bacterium | reverse complement strand
TCGCGCAGGCTGCCGATCAGTCCCCGCAGGGCATCGGCGTCGTCCGGTCGCCTGCGCAGGACCTCGCGCCAGGCCGCGGCGGCCCGCAGCGGGTCGCCGGCGAGAAGGTTGACCCGGGCGCGCGCCCGCCATCCCTCCAGGTTGTCCGGGTGGGCGCGCAGGAGGACTTCGAGCTGTTCCCGCGCGGCCTCGTACTCGCCGGCCGCGGCCAGGGTCAGGGCCAGCCCGATCCGGGCCTCCTGGTCATCCGGCCAGCGGAGCAGCCAGGCCCGGTGGAAATCGAGGGCGATGCCGGTCAGGCCGGCCTCCCTGGCGCTGCGGGCCAGGGTCGTGACGACATAGCGGGGGGCCTCGTAGGGGTTGATCCGGGGCAGCAGCCCGACCGCCTCCCGTTCCCTGCCGGCCCAGCTGAGGACCACCGCCAGGTCATGGAGGTAGAGATCGCGGCGCGGGTATTCCCGCACCAGGTCCCGGAGCCCCTCGACGGCGGCGGCGTACTCGCCCCTGCGTGCGGCCTCGACCGCCGCCCGGTGCTGGGCGGCGGGGGTGACGGCGGTGGCCGGGAGGGGCAGCGACAGGCCGCCCAGGAGCAGACAGGCGATGAGGGCGGTGCAACACCGCATCCCGGGTTCTCCTTGGCTGTTTCGTCCTTCCGGCAAGCCGGGGCAGGTGGGTCAAACGAGGTGGGCAAATGTAGCAGGTGCGGCCGGCGATTTCATCCGCGACCGGGGGGCATGGGGGACTATCTCGCGGGCGGGGCGATCCAGACCTGATCGCGGCCGTGCTTCTTGGCCTCGTAGAGGGCGATGTCGGCCTGCTTCAGGAGCTCGTTGAGCAGGGCCTCCGAATCGCCCTCCCGGCGCAGTCTCTCCGGAAGCCGGCTCAGGCAGGACAGACCGATGCTGACGGTGATGTCGACCACCTCCTCGCCGGCCTGCCAGCGCAGCTGGCGGGCCGCCTCGCAGATCCGCTCGGCCAGCGGCCTGGCGCCCTCGATGCCGGTACTGGGCAGGGCGATGATGAA
This sequence comes from Gammaproteobacteria bacterium, assembly GCA_003694425.1. Lineage (GTDB taxonomy): Bacteria > Pseudomonadota > Gammaproteobacteria > J113 > J113 > J113. Next base: position 5,005 of record RFJX01000265.1, on the reverse strand, counting down.
CTCCTCGCCGCCGAAGCGGGCGAGGATGTCACCCTCGCGGGTCTGCTCCTTCAGCATGGCGGCGACATCGACCAGTACCTCGTCGCCCATGGCGTGGCCGTAGCTGTCGTTGATCACCTTGAAGAAGTCGAGGTCCAGCAGCACCACGCAGAGGTCCTCCCCGTTGCGTATCGCCCGGGCGATCTCGGCGGTGGCTTCGGGGAAGAAGAAGCGCCGGTTGTGCAGCCGGGTCAGGTCGTCGATGACGGAGAGTTCCTCGAAGCGGCGCTTGAGGTCCTGGGCCTCGGCCAGGGCCCGCTCCAGCTCCATGGTCCGGCTCCTGACCTGCTGCTCCATCTGCGCCAGCAGGCGGTGGTTCTGCAGCATCTGGCCCAGGACCGAGCTGAAGATCTCCAGGATGTTGCGTTGCCAGGGGTGGAAGAAGCCGGGATCGGGATGGGAGACGTTGAGCACCCCCAGGACCTTGCCGCCGCCGCGGATGGGTACGCAGATGAGGGAGCCCGCGTTCTCCGCGCCGGGGATCGGGATGTACCCCTCGGCCTGCGCGCAGTCGTCACAGAACTGCATCTCCCCCTCCGCGGCGGCACGCCCCATCAGCCCTTCACCGAGGCGGAAGGTGGCGGCATCGTGATGGCGCGTGACCCGGGGCGGGGCGAGCCGGTCGCTCCAGTCGATGCCGACGGCGCAGCGCAACTCCTCTCCCTCCAGCAGGAAGACCGAACAGCGCTCCAGGTCCTGGTTCTCGAGCAGGACCTCGAGTGCATGGGCGAGGAGATCGGACTCGTCGCCGGGCCGGCTCCCCGTATCGGTCAGGGCGCGCAGGCTGGCCAGGGAGTCGAGCAGGGTCATGAAGCGCTGGCGAAGCTCGATCGAGGCCTCGACGAAGGGTGTGTTGTCCATTGCCGATCTCCCCTTCAGTCCGCCAGCAGCCCGGTGAGACCGGCGATCTCTTCCACCATCTCCGAGCCCGCCGCATCGAGCCGATCCAGGGCGGCCTCCTTCACCCCCGATCCGAGCAGCCGCTCGCGCACCTCACCGGGCAGGGGCTGACCCGCCATGAGGGCCCTGGCCCAGCGGGCACAGCCGTCGATCAGACCGGCCTCCCGCTGCCAGGGACCTTGATATCCCTCCTCGTGATGGTGCTCGATGACGGTGACGACCACCTCCGGCAGATGCCACCTGCGCGCCAGCCAGCCGCCCGCCTCGTGGTGGTCGAAGCCCAGGACCTGTGCCTCGTGGTCCGCGAGCCGCTCCCCGGGGCGACGGGCCACCTGCTCCAGGGCGCGGTTCAGCTCCTGCGGGAAGCAGTGGACCAGCACCAGCAGCCCGAAATTGTGCAGCAGGCCGCAGAGGAAGAGCGGGGCGGGGTCGATCGCCTGTCCCTCGGCCATCTGCCGGCCGAGCAGCGCCGCAGAGCGGGCGGTGAGGAAGGCGCTGGACCAGTAGCGCTCCAGGTCGAAGGCGGGGCAGCGGGAGGTGTCGAAGACGCCGCCCATTGCCATGCCGATGGCCAGGGACTTGACCACGTTCATCCCCAGCGCCCGGATGATCGCCTCCTTGATGCTGGTGATCTCGCCGTTGCGGCGGAAGAAGGCGGAGTTGGCCAGGCCCAGGATGCGCCCGGCCAGGGCCGGGTCCTGTTCGATGATCCCGGCGATCCGGTCCATGGATACCGCCGGGTCATCCATGACCTGGAGGATCTGCTGGGCCGCGAGCGGCAGCGGGGGCAGCTCCTTCAGACGCTGGATGACGAGCCTCTGCTGGCGGTGGTCCGTGTTCGCGGACATGGCGACTCCCTGCAAGGTCTTCCCGTTCGGGCAAGTATATGTAATCGCGGGTCCAATTTGAATGTCAGTCAAGATTGTTTGCCTAATTGCATGAAACCAGTAGGTTCATCGAAGGCTTTCAGGACCGCGTTGCCGGCGTGATACCATCCGCGCCATGCTCCCCTATCCGCACATCGATCCGGTCGCCGTCCAGATCGGACCGCTGGCCATCCGCTGGTACGGGCTCTCCTACCTGGCCGGGATCCTCGGCGGCTGGTGGCTCCTGCGCCGCCGCGCGCAGGAGCGGGAGGAGTGGGACGCCGGGCGGGTGGACGACCTGGTGTTCCAGGTCGCCCTCGGCGCCGTCCTGGGCGGGCGGATCGGCTATGTCCTGTTCTACAACCTGCCCGGCTATCTGGCTGATCCCCTTGCCGTATTCCGGGTCTGGGAGGGCGGCATGTCCTTCCACGGCGGGTTGCTGGGGGCGCTGGCGGCGCTGTGGTACTTCGCTCACGGCCACCACCGGGGCTTTCTCGTGACCGCGGACTTCCTCGCTCCGGTGGTGCCACTGGGCCTGTTCTTCGGGCGGCTGGCCAATTTCATCAATGGCGAACTGTGGGGCCGGCCCACCGATCTGCCCTGGGCCATGGTCTTCCCCGACCCCAGGGCAGGGGGGATCCCACGCCACCCGAGCCAGCTCTACGAGGCCACGCTGGAGGGGCTGGTACTGTTCGGCCTGTTGTGGTTCTATTCCGCCAGGCCGCGTCCCGCCGGCAGCGTTTCCGGGCTGTTCCTGGCCGGCTACGGCTGCGCCCGTTTCCTGGTGGAGTTTGCGCGGGAACCCGATCCCCAGCTGGGCTATCTGGCCTTCGGCTGGTTCACCATGGGTCAGCTCCTTTCGCTGCCGATGGTGGTGGCGGGGCTGGCCCTCATCTGGTTCTCGTCGAGGAGCGAGGAGGTCAAGGCACGATGAAGGCCTATCTCGATCTGCTCCGCCACGTGCGCGACCACGGGGTGGAGAAGGGTGACCGCACCGGTACCGGCACGCGGAGCGTCTTCGGTTACCAGATGCGCTTCGACCTCTCCGAGGGGTTCCCCGCGGTCACCACCAAGCGCCTGCACTTCAGGTCGATCATCCACGAGCTGCTCTGGTTCCTGCGGGGCGAGAGCAACGTCCGTCCGCTGCAGCGCGAGGGGGTCACCATCTGGGACGAATGGGCCGACGAGCAGGGCGAGCTGGGTCCGGTCTACGGCGTGCAATGGCGCCGCTGGCGCACCGCCGATGGCGAGGAGGTCGATCAGATCGCCCAGGTAGTGGAGCAGATCCGGCGCGACCCCGATTCCCGCCGCCACATCGTCAGCGCCTGGAACGTGGGCGAGGTCCCGCGGATGGCCCTGGCCCCCTGCCACACCCTGTTCCAGTTCTACGTCGCCGAAGGCAGGCTCTCCTGCCAGCTCTACCAGCGCTCCGCCGACATCTTTCTCGGGGTGCCCTTCAACATCGCCTCCTACGCCCTGCTGACCATGATGGTGGCGCAGGTCACCGGCCTCGAGGCGGGCGAGTTCGTCCATACCCTGGGCGACGCCCATCTCTATCTCAACCACCTGGAGCAGGTGGAGACCCAGCTCGCGCGCACCCCCTATCCGCCGCCGCGCATGCGCATCAACCCCGAGGTCCGCGACATCTTCGGCTTCCGCTATGAGGACTTCGAGCTGCTCGACTACCGCTGCCATCCGCCGATCCCGGCGCCGATCGCGGTGTGAGAATGAAGTCGTCAGTGATCAGTTTTCGGTTGTCAGGATGAGCAGGATGCCAAACCTGCCGACCGCCCGGGACCCGCAGACTCCGCAGCGGGTCTCGATCGTCGTCGCCATGGCCCGCAACGGGGTCATCGGGGCGGGTGGCACGCTGCCCTGGCATCTGCCGGCCGACCTGCGGTATTTCCGCTCGGTCACCATGGGCAAGCCGATCATCATGGGCCGGCGTACCCACGAATCGATAGGGCGGCCCCTGCCGGGCCGGCACAATATCGTGGTCTCCTCGCGCCCGGACTTCACCCCCGCCCCGCAGTGCATCCGTGCCACCAGCCTCGCCCATGCCCTCGAGCTGGCCGGACCGGTGGAGGAGGCGATGGTGGTGGGCGGGGCGGCCCTCTATCTGGAGGCGCTGGCACATGCCGGGCGCATCTACCTCACCGAGGTCCATGCCCGGGTCGAGGGGGATGTCCGGTTTCCCCGCTTCGACCGGAGTCAGTGGCGCGAGGTGGAGCGCCGTGACCTTCCGGCCGACGAGGCCAACCCCCACCCCTACAGCTTCGTTCTGCTCGAGCGGGTGCTCCCTCCGGCCCTCAGGCCGGCACGCTGAACCAGCGCCGGTCCTCCAGCCGCAGTGCGCTCAGCGCACCTCCCCAGACGCAGCCGGTATCCAGATGGTAGACGTTGTGTGATGTCGGGTCCTCACCCCGGAGGCGCAATGTGGCCCAGTGGCCGAAGAGGATGGGGGTATCGCGGCTGGCCCTTCCGGGTACCGCATACCAGGGCAGCCAGCCCGGCCCCTGGGTTCCGGGTGGCCCCTTGCTCCTGAGGTCCAGGGTCCCGTCCGGCCGACAGTAACGGATCCGGGTGAGGTAGTTGGTGATGCAGCGCAGCCGGTCCCAGCCCCGTAGGTCATCCGACCAGCGCTCCGGCCGGTCGCCATACATGTGGCGAAAGAACTCCGCCGCATCCCCGGAACGCAGGACCCTCTCGAGTTCCCCCGCCAGTTCGCGGGTCCTCTGCGCGCTCCATTGCGGTGCCACTCCTGCATGGACCATCAGCCAGCCACGGTCCAGATGGACCAGCGGCCGGTGGCGCAGCCAGTCGATCAGTTCCTCCCGGTCCGGTGCCCGCAGTATTTCATCCAGCGTGTCCTTCTTCTTTAGGGGCTCGGTCCCGGCGGCCACCGCCAGCAGGTGCAGGTCGTGATTGCCCAGGACCGTTACGGCGCGCTCGCCCAGAGAGCGGACGAAACGCAGGGTCTCGAGCGAGGCCGGTCCCCGGTTGACCAGATCGCCGACGAACCAGAGGGTGTCGGCGGCCGGATCGAAACGGATCACCTCCAGAAGCCGCTGGAGGGGGTCGTAACAGCCCTGGAGGTCACCGATGGCGTAGATCATCCGGTGGATGATAGCAGTCGGCTGTCGGCCATCGGCAATCGGCAATATGCAATCGGCTTGGTAGAATTTGACGGGGTGGGAGGC
>RFJX01000264.1 GCA_003694425.1 Gammaproteobacteria bacterium | reverse complement strand
TCCTGGCAGGGCCGCAGAGCAGGACCGCAAGGATGAGGGAAATCAGGTCGTTGCCCCCGCCACGATGACCGGGATGGTGATCCGGCTCACGCCGCCGGTGGCGACAGACGCATGCTCAGCGATAGACATCGCGCCGGTGACCGATACGCAACACGAGGACAACCAGGTTCTGGTCCTCGAGCTGGCAGATGATCCGGTAGGGCCCGACGCGGTAGCGCCACAGCCCGTCCTTGCCACCGGCCAGAGGCCGGCCCAGGGAGCGGGGATCTTCGAGGCCGGCGAGACGCTCCTCCAGGAACCGGCGAATACGCCTGCGCGTGACCGGATCGACGCGTTCGACCTCCTTGCGTATCCTCGCGGCATACCTAATCGTCCAGCCCATCCCACAGCTCCCTGCCGTCGATCACGGCTTCCCTGCCATTGCGGATGTCGTCCAGTACCTTCTCCGCGAGATAGAGGTCCTCCATGTCCTCCAGGTAGGCGTTGAGGGCTTCGCGCAGGTAATAGGCCTTGTTGCGACCGGTCTTCTCGGCAAGCCGGTTCAGGCGGCGGTAGAGATCGTCGGGAAGGCGAACGGCGAGTTGATGTCCCATCCGGGTGTAATCTCCGTGCTGGTATGCATGCATACCATTATAGGACAAAAATACGGGGCGCGACGTTACCGCAGCCCTGTACTCATCCAGCCAGGTAGTCCAGGGCGATGCCGGCGAAGACCGCCGCGCCGAGCCAGTTGTTGTGGAGGAAGGCGCGGAAGCAGGCCTCCGGTTCCCGCTCCCGGATCAGGTACTGGTGCCAGAGCATGAGGGCCGCGGCCGCGGCCAGTCCCAGGTGGTACCCGCCGTCCAGCCCCGCCTGCCGGCCGACCAGCCAGAGGGTGAGCAGCAGCAGCCCCTGCAGGACCCCGATCCAGAAGCGGTCCATCTCGCCGAAGAGGATGGCGGTGGACCTGACCCCGATCTTCAGGTCGTCCTCGCGGTCGGCCATGGCGTACATGGTGTCGTAGACCACCGACCACAGGACATTGGCGATGAGCAGCAGCCAGGCCTCCGGCGGCAGGGAGCCGGTCTGGGCGGCGAAGGCCATGGGCACGGCCCAGCCGAAGGCGAGCCCGAGGTGGAACTGCGGCAGGTAGGTGTAGCGCTTGGCGAAGGGGTAGGTGGCGGCCAGCAGCAGGCCCACCGGCGCCAGGGCGATGGCGAGGCGGTTGAGGGTGAGGACCAGGCCGAAGGCGAGCAGCAGCAGGCCTCCGGCCAGCAGCAGGGCCTCCCGCGGGGTCACCCGCCCGGCGGCCAGGGGCCGCTCCCGGGTCCGGCGGACGTGGCGGTCGAAGTCGCGGTCGGCCAGGTCGTTGAGCACGCAGCCGGCCGAGCGCATCACCACCACCCCGACGACGAAGACCGTCAGGACCCAGGGGTCGGGTCGGCCGGCGGCGGCGATCCAGAGGGCCCAGAGGGTGGGCCAGAGCAGCAGGTAGATGCCGATCGGCCTGTCCAGCCGCATCAGGCGGGCGTAGTCCAGCAGCCGCTCCCGGTCCGGGCGGCGGATGTGCGCGCTCACCGTACTGCCCCCCCGAAGCCGGGCAGGAACGCCTCCAGCACCAGCAGCCGGCAGCCGTGGCGGCGAAAGCCGGAGCGCCGGCACCAGACCGGCTGCGGTGGCGGGTCCGGCATCCCCTGCAGCAGCGGATCGCCGGGCCGCAACCGGCAGACCTCCAGGCTCTGCCGGCTGCCGCCGTCGCCGAACAGCAGCTCCCCCAGGGGCTGATGCCCCAGCCTCGGCAGCCGCCGCAGCGGCCCCTGCCGGCTGCGCACCGGGATGACGCTGCGGGCGAAGACCCAGGGGTTCCCGCCGACCTCGAGCAGGGACTCGCGGACCCAGGCCCACTGGCCATTGCGCAGGGCCAGAAAGCGCGCCTCCTCGCGCGACGGGCGCACCAGTCCCTGACGCAGCAGCCGCACCCGGAAGGGTCCCGGACAGCGCTCCAGCCGGTGGCTGAGGGAGCCGCTGTGGCAGAGCCACTCGCGCAGCCGCGGGGGCGCCCCCTGCAGGCCGCTGCGGCGGGGGTCCAGCCAGCGGTGGGGCGTGCGGGGGGGTTCAGACATGGCCGTAGTTTATCGCATCGCTCACCCAGCGCCGCACCAGCGGATCGATGCATTCCGGCGCCTTCGCCTCCAGTTCGGCGGCGGCCCGGGCGGCCTTCGGGATCAGTGCCGAGTCGCGCAGGAGATCGGCGATGCGCATCCGCGCCAGGCCGGCCTGGCGGGTGCCGAGCAGCTCGGCGGGGCCGCGCAGCTCCAGGTCGCGGCGGGCGATGGCGAAGCCGTCGCAGGTCTCGCGCATGATCGCCAGCCGGGCCCGGGCGGTCTCGCCCAGCGGGGGGTGGTAGAGCAGCAGGCAGTCGCTGCGGCGGGTGCCCCGGCCCACCCGGCCCCGCAGCTGGTGCAGCTGGGCCAGGCCGAGACGCTCGGCGTTCTCGATGATCATGAGGCTCGCCTCGGGTACGTCCACTCCCACCTCGATCACCGTGGTTGCCACCAGCAGGTCGATCTCGCCGGCGGCGAAGGCCCGCATCACCGCCTCCTTCTCCGGCGCCGCCAGACGGCCGTGGACCAGTCCGACCCTGACCCCCTCCAGCCGCTCGGCCAGTTCACGGGCGGTGTCGGTGGCGGCCTGGCACTGCAGCGCCTCGGACTCCTCGATCAGGGTGCAGACCCAGTAGACCCGGCGCCCCTCCCGGCAGGCGGCGGCGATCCGCCCGATCACCTCCTCGCGGCGGCTGTCGGGGACCGCGGCGGTGGTGACCGGCTGGCGCCCCGGGGGGAGCTCGTCGATCACCGACAGGTCGAGGTCGGCATAGGCGGTCATCGCCAGGGTGCGGGGAATGGGAGTGGCGGTCATCACCAGCTGGTGGGGACGGCTGCCCCCGTCATCCCCCTTGTCGCGCAGGGCCAGGCGCTGGTGCACCCCGAAGCGGTGCTGCTCGTCGACGATCACCAGCCCCAGGTCCCGGTACTGGACATCCTCCTGGAACAGGGCATGGGTGCCGATGACCAGCCCCGGGCCCATCTCCCTCAGCCGCGCCACCGCCTCCCGCCGCGCCGCTCCCTTGAGCCGTCCCGAGAGCCACAGCAAAGGGACCCCCAGCGGTTCGAGCCAGGCGCGGAAGCTGTTCAGGTGCTGCTCGGCCAGGAGCTCGGTCGGGGCCATCAGGGCCGCCTGGCAGCCGGCCTCCACCGCCTGCAGCACCGCCAGTGCCGCCACCACGGTCTTGCCCGAGCCCACGTCCCCCTGCACCAGCCGCAGCATCGGATGGGGCCGGGCGAGATCGGACTCGATCTCCGCGGCCACCCGGCGCTGGGCGGCGGTCGGCTCGAAGGGCAGCGCGTCGAGAAAGCGCCGGCGCAGCGCTCCGTCCCCCAGCAGCGGGGGCGCGGCATGGCGCCG
>RFJX01000031.1 GCA_003694425.1 Gammaproteobacteria bacterium | reverse complement strand
GGCGAGCCCCTGGAGCAGGGCCCGCAGCAGGCGCTCAGCCGGCGCCACCGGGGGCCACCTCCCGGTAGACCGCCAGGGTCGCATCGAGCATCGCCTGGAGGGTGAAGGGGTTCTCACCGATGGCCGGTCGCGGGGCGCTGCGCAACTGCCAGACCCGCCGCGCTGCGCTCTCCACCGAGCCCAGGGGAACGAGCCCCTGGGGAAAGATCGCCCGCAGGATCTCGCCGGTGCCCCCGTGGTCGTAGCCCACCACCGGGGTGCCCAGGGCCAGCGCCTCGAGGGTGGTGCGGCCGAAGGCCTCCGGCTCGCGGGTGAGCGAGAAGCTGAGGTCGGAGATGGCCAGGATCGCCTTGAGGTCGACGCGGTGCCCCAGGAAGGTGACCTGGCGCTCGAGTCCCAGCCGGCGGGCCAGCGCCTTCAGTTCCTCGAGGAAGGAGTGGCGGCGCTTCTCGGCCCCACCCACGATCAGGCCGTGGAAGTCCTTCATCCCGGTATCCCGCAGCCGCGCCAGCAGATGGAGGAACTCCTCCTGCCCCTTCCAGCGGGTGATCCGGGCGGGGTAGGTGAGTACATGCTTCCCGGCAAGCTGTGGCTGCTCCAGGCGCCACTTGCGGGTCCACTGCTTCGGCGGGTGGTAACCGGGCGGATAGGCGGCCGGGTCGACCCCCCTCGGGATCAGGCGGATGACGGCCGGATCGGTCTGCGGATAGTTGCTCAGGATGTACTCGCGGATGGTGCGGGAGATGGCGATCACCCGCTGGCCGCGGGTCATGACGCTGCTGTAATGGCCCACCGAATAGGGGCCGTGGACGGTGGTCACCAGCCCCGGCCTCGCCCCTTCGGGCAGGGCGCGCCAGGCCAGATAGCCGATCCAGGCCGGCATCCGCGAGCGCAGGTGGAGCACGTCTGGCCGCTCCTCCAGCAGCAACCGGCGCAGGACCGGGACCAGGCGCAGGGTCCAGGGCGCCTTGACCCCGATCGGCAGTCCGATGTGCTCGGCGCCTGCCGACTCCAGGTCACGCACCTTGCGCCCGCCAGCCGAGACCACGATGGCCCGGTGGCCGCGCCGGACCAGCTCGCGCGCCACCTCCACCGTACCGCGCTCCACCCCGCCCGCCTCCAGGGCGGGCAGCAGCTGCATCACCGTGAGGCTCACGCGGCGTCCACCGGGAACCAGCGCCGCAGGATCGCCCCGGCGACGCGGCCGGCCTCGTCGAAGGGATGCCCCGGGGGCTCCGGGCGCGCCCCGGCCAGCCACTCGGCGAAGGGGGTGACGAGCCCCTGCTGCAGCAGCGAATCGACCCCGGATCGGACCCGCGAGGGCCCCTTCGGGGGGGCCTGCAACAGCCCGGTGGCGGCGCCGGCGGTGAGCGCCTCGTAGAGCATGGAGGCGGAGTCCTCGCTGACCCAGACCTGGCCGGCCACCGCCAGCTCGGAGGCCAGCCAGCCCGGCGGACAGTCCCGGTGCGACTGGAACCGGACCTCGCCACCGGCCAGGGTGGCGAGCCGCTCGCGGGTGGTATCCGGGGTGCGGCGGGAGTCGGCCAGGGTCCACGCCATTTCCGGCTGGCGCTCCAGCAGCGTGCGCACCTGGCCCAGCAGCCCCTCCTCGTCCCAGCCGTAGTGGCGGGAGGGGCCCCCGACCAGGATCAGGCCGCGGTCCGGCCGGTGGTCCTGTGAGGGTTCCATGGGATTGAGGGGGCCGCGGGTGGTGAGCAGGCGTTCACTCCCGGTCACCCCGTCGTGTTCCGGCACCAGGCAGAGATCGAACAGGGCGGCCGGCAGGCTCGGGCGCATGAGGACGATGGCCCTGCCTCCCCGGGCGCGGCGCGCCGCCAGCAGGGCCAGATGGGTGCCGTGGCCGGCGCCCAGGATGAGATCGGGGTCCGGCAGTCCCCGCCCGGGGGGGAAGCGCCCGGCCAGCAGCCAGGCCAGTTGCCGGCCCCGTCCCGGCAGCGGGAGGTGGTGGAGGGAGGCGGGGCGCAGCCGGCCGAGGGCCCGGGCCAGGCCGAGGCTCTGCTGATCATGGCCGGCCTTGCCGTCGGACAGGCGCCAGATGCTCAGCGTCCCGCTGTTGTGTGCTGTCCTGTCCAGTCTCCCCAGCCCGTTGCCGTTCAGTCCCGGACCAGGATGAACTCGGCGCTGCAGTAGGGACAGCGCGCCCGCTCCACCTGCCCCAGCGGCAGCCAGATGCGGGGGTGGGAATCCCACAGGCGCTGATCGGGCAGGGGACAGCAGACCGGCAACTGATCCGGCCGGATCTCGTAACGCTTGCGGTCGTTTGGGGTCTTCAGGGCGCCTGCTTCGTTCATGCTCCCGACTCCTGTGCCGTCGTCACCGTCATGATACATAACTGAGCCAGTCGCGGTGCGCCGGGTCGCGCCCGTGGACCACGTCGAAATAGCGCTGCTGGAGCCGCTCGGTGACCGGGCCCCTGCTCCCGTTGCCGATCTGGCGCCCGTCCAGTTCGCGGATCGGGGTCACCTCGGCCGCGGTGCCGCAGAAGAATGCCTCGTCGGCCACGTAGACCTCGTCACGGGTGATGCGCTTCTCCACGACCTTCAGCCCCTCCTCGGCCGCCAGCACCATCAGGGTGTCGCGGGTGATCCCCTCCAGGGCCGAGGTCAGATCGGGGGTGCAGAGCACGCCGTTGCGGACGATGAAGATGTTCTCCCCCGAGCCCTCGGCGACATAGCCCTCGGGGTCCAGCAGCAGGGCCTCGTCATAGCCGCATTCCAGCGCCTCCTGCAGGGCCAGCATCGAGTTCATGTAGTTGCCGTTGGCCTTGGCCTTGCACATGGTGATGTTGACGTGGTGCCGGGTGTAGGAGGAGGTCTTGATCCGGATCCCGCGGTTGAGCCCCTCCTCGCCCAGATAGGCGCCCCAGTCCCAGGCCGCGACCATCACGTGGACATTGAGGTTGTCGGCGCGCAGGCCCATCCCCTCGGAGCCGAGGAAGGCCATCGGCCGGATGTAGGCGGAATCCAGACCGTTCTCCCGCACCGAGGCGATGCAGGCCTCGTTGATGGTCTCGCGGTCGAAGGGCAGGCGCAGGCGCAGGATGTGGGCCGAGCGGAACAGGCGGTCGGTGTGCTCCCGCAGGCGGAAGATGGCGGTGCCGCCCTCGGCGTGATAGGCGCGCACCCCCTCGAAGACCCCCATCCCGTAGTGCAGGGTATGGGTGAGGACGTGGGTGGTGGCCTCGCGCCAGGGCACCAGCTCGCCGTCCAGCCAGATCACGCCGTCGCGATCAGCCATGCTCATGACAGGGTCTCTCCTTCCTTCTCCGGTTGCATCAGCCGCCGCCACGCGGCCTTCACGTTCTGGCGGTGTTCGAGGAAGCGGTCCGCCTCCACCAGCCCCTTGCGCTCCTGGAGGGCGAGACGGTGTACCTCGCCGCGCATGGCGAAGTAGGCCTCGGTGAGCCGGCTCCGCTCCTCCTCCCCGATCAGCTCGTATTCGCTCATCCGCTCCAGCAGGCGCAGATTGTCGGTCCAGTCGAGCAGACCGGGGTGGTCGCAGGACCAGCGCAGAACGGCATATTGCACCATAAATTCGATGTCGGTGATACCGCCGACCCCCTGCTTGAGGTCGAAGGTGCGCTCGTCGCTGCGGTCGAGCTGGGCCCGCATCTTCTCCCGCATCCCGACCACCTCCATCCGCAGCCTGTCGGGGTCCCGCCGGCGGCCGAGGACCTCGCGCCGGACCGCCCCGAAGCCCTCGCGCACCGCCTGCTCACCGGCGACGGCACGGGCCCGCACCAGCGCCTGGTGCTCCCAGGTCCAGGCCTGCTCCCGCTGATAGCGGGCGAAGGCCTCCAGGCTGGTGACCAGCAGGCCCGAGGTGCCGCTGGGGCGCAGCCGGGTATCCACCTCGTAGCACTGACCGGAGGGGGTGGTGGTGGAGAGGAGGTGGATGGTGCGCTGGGCCAGGCGGGTGAAGAAGGTGGCGTTGTCCAGCGGACGCGGGCCGTCGCTCTGCTGGCGGGTGCCGCGTGAGTCGTGGAGGAAGATCAGGTCCAGATCGGAGGAGTAGCCGAGCTCCAGCCCCCCCAGCTTGCCGTAGGCGATCACCGCGAATCCGGCCCGCCGCCGCTCGCCCTCCACCTCGTACCACGGCTCCCCGTGCCGCTCGCGCAGCTGCTCCCAGGCCAGGACGAGGGCCATCTCCACCACCACTTCGGCGATGTCGGAGAGGTGGTTGCTCACTTCCGGCACCGGCAGGCGTCCCGTGAGATCGGCCGCCGCAACCCGCAGCACCTGGGCGTGCCGGAATTGGCGCAGGGCCTCCATGTAGGCCTCCAGGTCACCCCGCGGGCACTTGTAGAGCCGGGCATTGAGTTCCCGTGACAACTGCTCCCGGTCGGGCGGGTGGTAGAGGGTCTCCGGGTGCAGCAGCTCGTCCAGCAGCAGGGGCTGACGGGTGATCTGGGTGGCGACGAAGCTGCTGGCCTCGCACAGGTGCAGCAGCCGGGCCAGGGCGGGCAGATTCTCGCTGAGCAGGGCCAGGTAGACGCTGCGCCGGGCAATCGCCTCGATCAGGGGCAGGACCCGTTCCAGTGCCAGCAGTGGCCGGTCGCATTCGGCGGCGAGCTCGATCAGGCGCGGCAGCAGGCGCTCCAGCCGGGCCCGGCCGGGGG
>RFJX01000263.1 GCA_003694425.1 Gammaproteobacteria bacterium | reverse complement strand
GGCTGGTGGCGACCCGGTTCTCGAACACCACCGGCACGGTGGTGGTGGCGAGGCGGCGGCCGCCCAGGCGCGCCACGGCCCGCTCCGCGGCCCGGCGCCCGATCTCCTCCGGCGGCTCCAGCGCCGACGGCACCCGCTCCAGGCTGAACCAGAAGTCGCGCTGCATCCCGGAGGCGTCTTCCGCCACCGGGGTACAGGAGAGGGAGTGACGCGTGCCGGAGGCGCTGACCAGCAGACCGTGGCTGTTGCCGAGGCAGTGGACGGCCTGGCCGGTGGTGATGGTGGCGCCGTCGGAGTTGCGGATCCGCGGGTCCGCGCCGAGTGCCGCCGCCTCGCAGCGGAGCGCCAGTTCCACGGCCTCGCCGGTCTCGAGGGGCCAGGGATGGAAGAGATCCAGGGCCGGCGGGTCCCAGGCCAGCAGTTCCGGGTCGGGCAGCCCGGCACAGGGGTCGGGTTCGGTGTGACGGGCGATCTCCAGCGCCGCCCGTGCGGTCTCTTCGATCGCCGGGCGGGAGAGGTCGGTGGTGGCGGCCCGGCCCCGCCGTTCCCCGATGTGGGCGACGATCACCAGGTTGCGGTCGCGGTGATGCTCCACCGTCTCCAGCTCCCCCATCCGCACCTCCACGGAGAGCCCCAGGCCGAGCGAGGCGTCGGCTGCGGCCGCGGTGGCGCCCCCGGCAGCGGCCAGCTCGAGGGCCAGGGCGACCGCCCCTTCCAGCTCCTGGTGCTCCCGCTCGCCCAGTACCGGCATCGTGCTGGTGGTGGCATCGTTCATGGCGGGATTCTACCGCAGGGAGCAGGCGGCCCGTGGTGCTGATAGAATTTCCGCGATGGATGTCTCCCACCTGCTCGATCCGCTCAATCCGGCCCAGCGCGAGGCGGTCGCCGCCGACCCGGGCAATCTCCTGGTGCTGGCAGGGGCCGGCAGTGGCAAGACCCGGGTCCTGACCCACCGTATCGCCTGGCACCTGCAGACCGGCCAGGCGCGTCCGCACAACATCCTCGCGGTCACCTTCACCAACAAGGCGGCGGCGGAGATGCGCGGCCGCCTGGAGGGGCTGCTGGGGATGCCGGTCGGCGGCATGTGGGTGGGCACCTTCCACGGCCTCGCCCACCGCCTGCTGCGGGCCCACTGGCAGGAGGCGGGGCTGCCCCAGGGTTTCCAGATCCTCGATTCCGAGGACCAGTACCGCGCCATCCGCCGGGTGATCCGCTCCCTCGACCTCGACGAGAGCCAGTGGCCCCCGCGTGAACTGCAGTGGTTCATCAACGCCCGCAAGGACGAGGGCCTGCGGCCGAAGCACATCGACGACGGCGGTGACCCGGCCCTGCAGCAGATGCTGCGGATCTACCAGGCCTACGAGAGCCACTGCCGGCGGGCCGGCCTGGTGGACTTCGCCGAGCTGCTCCTGCGCGCGCACGAGCTGTGGCGTGAGCAGCCTCACCTGCTGGAACACTACCGGGAACGCTTCCGCTTCCTGCTGGTGGACGAGTTCCAGGACACCAACGCCATCCAGTACGCCTGGCTGCGCACCCTGGCCGGCGAGCGCGGCCTTGTCTTCGCCGTCGGCGACGACGATCAGTCGATCTACTCCTGGCGCGGCGCCCAGGTGGAGAACATGCAGCGCTTCCAGCGCGAGTTCTCCCAGGTGCGGCTGATCCGGCTGGAACAGAACTACCGCTCCACCGGCAACATCCTGAGTGCCGCCAACGCGCTGATCGCCAACAACCGCGACCGCCTGGGCAAGGAGTTGTGGACCGAGGACGAGCCGGGCGATCCGATCCTGAAGTTCACCGCCTTCAACGACGTGGAGGAGGCGCAGTTTATCACCGCACAGGTGCGCAAATGGCGCGAACAGGGACGCCGCTACGACGAGTGCGCGGTGCTCTACCGGGTCAGCGCCCAGTCCCGGGTGCTGGAAGAGGCCCTGCGCCGCGAGGGCATCCCCTATCACGTCCACGGTGGTTTCCGGTTCTACGAGCGGGCGGAGGTCAAGGACGCCCTGGCCTACCTGCGGCTGGTCGCCAACCGGGCCGACGACACCGCCTTCGAGCGGGTGATCAACACCCCCACCCGCGGTATCGGCCTGCGCAGCCTGGAGACCATCCGCCAGATCGCCCGGGAGCGTGACCTGGCGCTGTGGCAGGCGGCCTGCGTGCTGGTGGAGGAGAAGACACTCCCCGCGCGGGCAGTCAATGCCGTCGACGCCTTCCTGCGGCTGATCGATTCCCTCGACGCCCAGACCCGCGAGCTGCCGCTCGGAGAGCAGATGGAGACGGTAATCGAGCGCAGCGGGCTCGTCGCCCACTACCGCAAGGAGAAATCGGACCGGGCCGAGGACCGGATCGAGAACCTGGAGGAGCTGGTGACCGCGGCGCGGGACTTCCGCCTGGCCGAGGAGGACGAGTTCGACGACCCACTGCTCGGTTTCCTGGCCCATGCCGCCCTCGAGGCGGGCGAGGGGCAGACCCCGGCCGGAGAGGATTGCGTCCAGCTCATGACCCTCCATGCGGCCAAGGGGCTGGAGTTCCCGCTGGTGGTCCTCGCCGGCATGGAGGAGGGGCTGTTTCCCCACCAGCGCTCCAGCGAGGACCCGGCGAAGCTGGCCGAGGAGCGGCGCCTGTGCTATGTCGGCATGACCCGTGCCCGCGAGCAGTTGATCCTGACCCACGCCGAGCTGCGGCGGATGCACGGCTCCGACTTCTATCCCGCCCCCTCCCGCTTCCTGCGCGAGGTCCCGGCGGAGCTGGTGCGCGAGGTCCGCCTGGGCGGCGCCTGGCAGGCAGCGCCCGCGCCGGCCACGGCCGGACAGGGGGAGGCGCCGGAGGGCGGCCTGTGTCTGGGCGGGCGGGTGCTGCATCCCCGCTTCGGCGAGGGCGTGGTGCTCAACATCGAGGGGAGCGGCAGCCACAGCCGGGTGCAGGTCAACTTCGAGCGCGAGGGGACCAAGTGGCTGGTGGCGGCGTATGCCAATCTGCAGGTGATCTGAAAGTCTGCACCACAGAGGCACGGAGGTCACGGAGGGAAAAAAGTGATTTGCTCGAACAGCGAAATGCAGTGCCTGTCTCGCAAGGCGGAGTGGTCCCTGAACCAATCATCGGAAACCTCCGTGTCTCTGCGGTGAAAATACTGAGGAAACAACCCGGGAGGGAAGGATGAAGATGGAGCGAAGGTTCTGGTTGGTGCTGGTGCTCGCGCTGCTGCTGGCCGGGTGCAAGGGGGGGCAGCAGGCGGGCTCCGGCGGGTCGGCCGCGGCGGCCCCGGCGCAGAGCTTCCGCTGGAAGATGGTGACCTCCTGGCCGGCCAACTTCCCCGTGTTCCAGGAGGGGGCCGAGCGCTTCGCCCGCGAGGTGGAGCAGATGAGCGGCGGACGCCTCAGGATCCAGGTCTACGCGGCCCGGGAGCTGGTCGGCCCGCTGGAGGTCTTCGATGCGGTCTCGCAGGGTTCGGTCCAGATGGGGCACGGCGCCGCCTACTACTGGGCCGGCAAGGTGCCGGCGGCGCAGTTCTTCTCCTCGGTGCCATTCGGCATGACCGCCCGGGCCATGGCCTCCTGGATCTACCACGGCGGCGGCCTGGAGTTGTGGAACGAGCTCTACGCCCCCTTCAACGTGGTCGCCTTCCCGCTCGGCAATACCGGGGTGCAGATGGGGGGCTGGTTCAACAAGAAGATCGAATCGGTCGACGATCTGCAGGGGCTCAAGATGCGCATCCCGGGGCTGGGCGGCAAGGTGCTCAAGGCGGCCGGCGGCAACCCGGTCCTGATGGGGGGCGGCGACCTCTACACCGCCCTGGAACGCGGGACCATCGATGCCACCGAGTGGGTCGGCCCCTTCCACGACCTGCGCCTGGGGCTGCAGCGGGCGGCGAAATACTACTACTATCCCGGCTGGCACGAGCCGGGCAGCATGCTGGAGCTGGCCATCAACAGGACGGCCTGGGAGTCGCTGCCCGAGGACCTCAAGACCATCGTCCGGGTCGCGGCCGAGGCCGAGACCCTGCACATGTACACCCAGTTCGAGACCCTGAACCTCAAGGCGCTCGAAGAGCTGAAGGAGAAGTACAACATCGAGGTGCTGGAGTTCCCGCCCGAGGTGATGACGAAGCTCCACCAGCTCACCAGACAGGTGCTGGCGGAGGAGGCGGCGAAGGACCCGGACTTCAGGCGGGTCCATGAGGCCTATCAGGCCTTCCGCGCCAGGAGTGACGCCTGGAGCCGGATCTCGGACGAGGCCTACGAACGGGCCCTGCAGGCCGAATGAAGAAGGGGCGCCCGCAGGCGCCCCTTCCCCGTTCCCGCCGGAGGGGACCTACTGGGCGTTGGCCACCATGTAGTCGACCGCCGCCTTTACCTGCTCGTCGGTGAGGCTGGCGTTGCCGCCCTTCGGCGGCATCATCCCCTTGCTGCCGGTGAAGCCGTTGAGGGCGTGGGTATAGAGCGTCTCCTTGCCCTGGGCGATGCGATCGGCCCAGGCGGCCTTGTCACCGAACTTCGGTGCGCCGGCGATTCCCATGCCGTGGCAGGCGGTGCAGACCTGCTTGAACACCTGCTCGCCGTCGGCCGGCCCCGCGGCGGCCTGGGCGGGGGCCTCGGCCTGCGCCGTCTGGGTGGTCACCTCTCCCACCGGGCTGGTGCGCTCCTCCACCGCCTTGGTCTCCTCACTGCTTGCCTGCTGCGGCGCGGATTCACCGGCGCTGCGCGTGACCAGCCAGCCGACGATGGCGATGAAGGCCACGACCCCCAGCACCACGACGACGAAATACCTGAACTGCCCCTCGTTGTGTTCGCTGCTCATTCCCCTCTCCCGTGCGGTTTGTTCTGTTGATGACGAAAACGCGAAGACGTGATTATAGACACCAGCGGTCATTCCGGGAAACGCCTGGTGGACGGTCACCCGGACAGGACGTAAAATGCCCGATTGCGATACAGGCGCCCGTAGCTCAGCTGGATAGAGCGTTGGCCTCCGGAGCCAAAGGTCAGAGGTTCGAATCCTCTCGGGCGCGCCACCTTCCTGTCCGAAGTACCCATCCCGCTGGTCGCCGTCATCCTTGCCGCAAGTTCCGGATTCGAACCTCTGACGTTTCAGAATGATGGTTCGACCAGCCGGACGGGATCCGGCTGGAACGGCGCAGCGCAGCGGAGCCGGCCCGAAGGGCGCCGCACAGGGATGTGCGGCGTAATCCTCTCGGGCGCGCCACTCACTACGTTCGGGCCCACCCACGGGTCGGATTTCCAGCCCCTTCGGGGCGTTCGCGGGCTGCGTTCGTCCACTGGACGAACGGTCCCGCTCACCCTCTCGGGCGCGCCACCTTCCTGTCCGAAGTACCCATCCCGCTGGTCGCCGTCATCCTTGCCGCAAGTTCCGGATTCGAACCTCTGACGTCTGGCTCCGGGAAGCGGCGGGTGTGGACGATCGCCATCCTCACCTGGCCATCAGGCCGGCGGTGCCGCGCACCAGGGTGCCGGAGTCCAGGCGCAGGAAACGGGGTCGCCGGGGCCGGGACCAGGGGTGTCTGGACGGGGGTACCGACAGTGCAGGTCAGGTCGTTGCGGCGGGGGATGGCGCTCCCTAGGGGACTCGAACCCCTGTTTTCGCCGTGAGAGGGCGACGTCCTGGACCGCTAGACGAAGGGAGCGACACAGATGCAGCACCCGGCACCGGCTGGCGACGGGGAGTGGTATTATACCCGCCCGCAATGAATGCTCAAGCCACTTCGCGCGTGTATCCCCTTTCCGATCCAGCCCTGTCCGCAGATGCCGCCGTCGCCGCGCCTCCCTGCCGGGGGTCGACATGGTGAGGCGTCTGCTGCGCCGGGCGCGCCGCCTGCTCGCGCCCCGTACCGCTTCGCCACCGGACGCCGACCCGCAGCCGGCCGCCAGCCAATCCGGACCCCGCATCATCCCGCGATCGGAGCACCGGATCTCGCGCGCCAATATCAGCGAGCAGGCGCTCAAGGTGCTCTACCGGCTGAAGAAGGCCGGCTATCAGGCCTTTCTGGTCGGCGGTTGCGTGCGTGACCTGCAGCTCGGCCGCGAACCCAAGGACTTCGACGTGGCCACCGACGCCCGGCCGGAGCAGGTCAAGGAGCTGTTCCGCAATTGCCGGCTCATCGGTCGGCGCTTCCGTCTGGCCCATGTCCATTTCGGCCGGGACAACATCATCGAGGTGGCCACCTTCCGGGCCCAGCACGAGGCGGGTGAGGGAGAGGGGGTGATGCGGGAAGGCCGGATCTTGCGCGACAACGTCTATGGCGACATCGACCAGGATGTCTGGCGGCGGGACTTCACCATCAACGCCCTCTATTACGACATCGGTGATTTCTCCATCGTCGATTACGTCGGCGGAGTGGAGGACCTGGAGCGGGGGATCATCCGCACCATCGGTGACCCGGAGGTCCGCTTCCGCGAGGACCCGGTACGCATGCTCCGGGCGGTGCGCTTCGCCGTGAAGCTGGGGTTCCGGATCGATCCGGAGGCAGAGAGGCAGATCCAGCGTCTCGGTCATCTGCTGGAGGAGATGCCTCCGGCACGGCTGTTCGAGGAGGTGCAGAAGCTGTTCCTCTCCGGCGTGGCCCTGCAGACCTTCGAGATGCTGCGCCACTACGATCTCTTCGGCTATCTGTTCCCCGAGGTGGAGGCGGTACTGGCCCAGGAGGAGGAGGGCTTCCCCCACATGCTGGTGATCCAGGCCCTGAAGAATACCGATCAGCGGGTCGCCGAGGGCAAGCCGGTCACCCTCGCCTTCCTCCTTGCCGCCTTCCTGTGGGAGGCGCTCCAGGCGCGGGAGTCGGAGCTGCAGGCCCAGGGGCATGCGCCGATGGAGGCCCTGCAGCTGGCCGCCCGGGAGGTGATCGGGGAGCAGACCCGGCGGGTCTCCATCCCCAGACGGATATCCATGTTCATGAAGGAGGTCTGGACCCTGCAGGCCCGGCTGGCCCGGCGCACGGGCAAGCGGGTCTGGCGTACCCTGGCCCACCCCCGTTTCCGTGCCGCCTATGATTTCCTGGTCCTGCGCGCCAGGGTGGATGACAGCCTGCAGGAGCTGGCCGACTGGTGGACCAGTTTCCAGGCGGCCGTGCCGGAGGAGCAGCGGCGCCTGGTGGCGGCCCTGGAGAAGGGAGACAGGCCTCGTCGCCGCCGTCGTCGCAGGCGTCCTGCGGGGGGTAACGGCGGTGAGGGAGCAGGGGAGTCAGGGTGATCCGCTGTTACGTGGGCCTGGGCAGCAACCTGGCAGGGCCGCGGCGGCAGGTCGCGCAGGCGCTGCAGGAGCTCGGCCGCATGAGGGACTGCCGGCTGGCCGTGACCTCCTCCCTCTATCTGAGCCAGCCGATGGGACCGCAGGACCAGCCCGAATATGTCAATGCCGTCGCGGCCCTGGACAGCCTCCTCCCGCCACTGGCGCTGCTGGCGGAGCTGCAGGCCATCGAACGGGCCCACGGAAGGGTGCGCGAGGGTGAGCGCTGGGGGCCGCGGACCCTGGACCTCGATCTGCTGCTGTACGGCGACCTGGTAATGGAGAGCGAGGCACTGACCCTGCCCCATCCCGGGATCGGCGAGCGGGAGTTCGTGCTCCATCCCCTGGCCGAGATTGCGCCTGAGCTGGAGGTCCCCGGTCTGGGCCGGGTGCGCGATCTGCTCTCCCGCGTGGACGACCGCGGCATCCGGCGGCTCGAGGAGACCGGAGATCATGGTGGCTGAGGCGCCGCGCTACCTGGTGGTGGAGGGTCCGATCGGGGTCGGCAAGACCACCCTGGCCCGGCGCCTGGCCGCCAGCTTCGGCTCCGAGCTGGTGCTGGAGATGCCGCAGGACAATCCCTTCCTGGCCCGCTTCTACCAGGACCGCACCGCTTCGGCCCTGCCCACCCAGCTCTACTTCCTGTTCCAGCGGCTCGAGCAGCTCCGTGGCCTGCGGCAGGGGGACCTGTTCGAGCCGGTCCGGGTTGGGGACTACCTGCTGGAGAAGGACCGGATCTTCGCCCGGCTCACCCTCGGGCCCGAGGAGCTGGAACTGTACGAGAAGATCTACCGGCAGGTGGTGAGCGACCTGCCCCGTCCCGATCTGGTCGTCTATCTGCAGGCGCCGCTCGAGGTCCTGCTGCAGCGGATCAGGCGGCGCGGGATCGACTATGAGCGCAACATCGACGAGCGCTACCTGCAGCGGCTCTGCAATGCCTATGTGCGCTTCTTCCACGACTATCAGGAGGCGCCGTTGCTGATAGTGAACACCGAGTCCCTGGACCTGGCCGGGTCCGACGAGGATTACCGGATGTTGCTCGAACGGGTACGATCCATGCCCGCCGGACGGCACTATTTCAATCCCGGGCGCCTGGCGCTCGAGGTCTGAGGCAGGAGACGGATGAAGCGGCCGACACTGGAGACCCTCAGGCGCAAGAAGGCGGCGGGCGAGCCCATCGCCAGCATGACCGCCTATGACGCCAGCTTCGCCGCGGCCCTGGAGCGCGCCGGGATCGATTTCATCCTGGTGGGAGACTCCCTGGGGATGGTGATCCAGGGCCGTGACTCCACGCTGGGGGTGACCGTCGGCGACATCGCCTATCACTGCCGCTGTGTCCATGCCGGTGCCCCCCGTACCCTGCTGGTCGCCGACCTGCCCTTCATGAGCTATGCGACCACCGCCCAGGCCCTGGGCAATGCCGCCAGGCTCCTGCGCGAGGGGAACGCCCAGATGGTCAAGATGGAGGGCGGGGCGTGGCTGGCGGATACCGTCCGGGCGCTGGACGAGCGCGGCATCCCGGTCTGCGGCCATCTCGGCCTGCTGCCGCAGTCGGTGCACAAGCTCGGCGGCTACCGGGTCCAGGGACGGGACGAGGCATCGGCCGCGGCATTGCTGGAGGAGGCGCGCATCCTGGAGCAGGCGGGGGCCCGCATGCTGGTGCTCGAGTGCGTGCCGGCGGCCCTGGCGGCGCGGGTGAGCGGGGAACTCTCGATCCCGGTCATCGGGATCGGCGCCGGTGCCCGGGTCGACGGGCAGGTCCTGGTGCTGCACGACGCCCTGGGGATGAATCCCTCGATGCCCCGCTTCTGCCGGGATTTCCTCACCGGGGCCGGCGGCATCGAGGCGGCCTTCAGGGCCTATGTGGCGGCGGTGCGGGAGCGCAGCTTCCCCGCCCCCGGAGAGTCCTTCGAGTAGCGCCGCATGCACACCATCAGCCATGTCCGGGAACTGCGCGGTACGGTGGCCCAGTGGCGCGCCGAGGGGGAGCGCATCGCCCTGGTGCCGACCATGGGCAACCTGCACGACGGCCACATGGCCCTGGTCGAGCGGGCGCGCCAGCTGGCCGGCAAGGTGGTGGTCTCGATCTTCGTCAACCCCACCCAGTTCGTCGCCGGGGAGGACTTCGACCGGTATCCGAGGACCCCGCGGGAGGATGCGGTGCGGCTGACCGACGCCGGGGTGGACATCCTCTTCCTGCCCACCACGGCCACCCTCTATCCCCATGGGCTGGAGGGCGCGGTCACCGTCCAGGTCCCCTCGCTCGACGGGATGCTGTGCGGGGCCTCCCGTCCCGGCCACTTCACCGGGGTGGCCACGGTGGTGACCAAGCTGTTCAATCTGGTGCAGCCCGACATGGCGGTGTTCGGCGAGAAGGACTACCAGCAGCTGCTGGTGATCCGGCGCCTCACCGAGGAACTCTGCCTGCCGGTGGAGATCATCGGGGTCCCGACCGTGCGCGAGGCCGACGGTCTGGCCCTCAGCTCCCGCAATGCCTATCTCGACGAGGAGCAGCGGGCGCGGGCACCGCACCTCTACCGGGTGTTGCGGGAGGCGGCCGCCCGCCTGGAGGCGGGCGATCCCCCCGCGGCCGTCTGCCAGGGTGCGATCCGCGACCTGGAAGATGCCGGTTTCCTCCCCGACTATTTCGAGGTCCGCAGGGCCACGGACCTGGGGCCTGCCGGACCGGAGGATCGGGCGCTGCGTATCCTCGCCGCCGCCCGGCTCGGAGAGACGCGCCTGATCGACAATATTGCGGCGCACAAGGGGGTGCCGGCCACGGGGTGATCCTCGTCCCGGCAACTGGGTAACAACTGTCTGTAATACAAGGAATTATTACCTTTGCCCAGGGCAGGAAGGGGGGGCCATTTGAGATCCCCCAGCCGATCATAGATAATTTCCGGCCGGTTGAACTTCAGGTACCCGAGCTATGCAGATCACCCTGCTCAAGGCCAAACTGCACCGCGCCGTGGTGACGCACGCGGAACTGGAATACGAAGGCTCCTGCGCCATCGACGGGCGGCTGCTCGATGCCGCCGGGATCCGCGAGTACGAACAGATCCACATCTACAACATCGACAACGGCGAGCGCTTCACCACCTACGCCATCCGGGCCGAGGATGGCTCCGGCGTGATCTCGGTGAACGGCGCCGCCGCCCACAAGGCCAGCCCCGGCGATCGGGTGATCATCTGCGCCTATGTCTCCTGTGACGAGGCCGAAGCGGCCCGGCACAAGCCCACCCTCGTCTACTTCGACGGCAGCAACCGGATAGCCCGCACCAGCGACTCGATCCCGGTCCAGGCCGCCTGAACGCGATCGTCACGGGCCGATGACCGATGCCGCACTGATCGTCATCGGCAACGAGATCCTCTCCGGCCGCACCCGCGACGCCAGCCTGCCCTACATCGGCCGGCGCTGTGACGAGCTGGGCATCTCCCTGCTCGAGACCCGTATCGTGCCCGATCTGGAAGAGGCGATCGTCGAGGCGGTCAATACCTGCCGGGCCCGCTATCGCCACGTCTTCACCACCGGCGGGATCGGTCCCACCCATGACGACATCACCACCCGCAGCATCGCCGCCGCCTTCGGGGTGCCGGTCGTGCGCCATCCCGGGGCGGAGGCGCGGCTGCGGGAGTACTACGGAGACGGGCGGCTGAACGAGGCGCGGCTGCGGATGGCCGAGATCCCCCGCGGGGCGGAGCTGATCGACAATCCGGTCAGCGGCGCGCCCGGATTCCGGATGGAGAATGTCTATGTGATGGCGGGCGTCCCCGTGATCATGAAGGCGATGTTCGAGAGCATCGCCGGGCGGCTCGAGGGCGGGCCGCCGCTGCTCAGCCGGACCGTCGTCACCCGCCATGCCGAGAGCCGGCTGGCCCCGGGCCTGGCGGCCATCCAGGAGCGTTTTCCCGCGGTCTCCATCGGCAGCTATCCCTTCTTCCGCATGGGCAGCATGGGAGTCAGGGTGGTGCTGCGCGGAACCGATGCCACACTCCTGGACCAGGCCGAAAGGGAGGTCAGGGAAATGCTCGGGTGTCTCGACCGGGAGAGGCCGTGAGGTCGCTCCTGCTGCTCCTGCTGCTCTCGCTGGCGCCGCTGACGCTGGCGGACGGGTTCACCGAGGCCGCCCGCGCCTATCAGGCGGGTGAATACCGGAAGGCCTTCACCCTCTTCCTGGAGCTGGCGAAGAAGGGTGATCCCCGGGCCCAGTCGACCCTGGGGTACATGTACGGGGCCGGTGAGGGGGTAAGGCAGGACTTCGCCGAGGCCGCCCGCTGGCACCGCAAGGCGGCGGAGCAGGGGGTGGCGGTCTCGCAGCACAATCTGGGGGTGGCCTATGCCGAGGGGCAGGGGGTGAAGC
>RFJX01000262.1 GCA_003694425.1 Gammaproteobacteria bacterium | reverse complement strand
GGCGATGACCGAGGTGAGGAGGGTGTCCAGGGAGGCCAGCACCGCCAGGGCGAGGGAGGAAAGGAGGATGATTCTGAGCGGCAGTTCCCGGATTGCGGCCGTCTCCAGGCCGACGTGAACGGACTCGAGGCCCGGCAGGGTGCCTATCACCCACGGCCCCGGCACCGCCGCCGGCCCCAGCTGGACGAGGAGCTGGAACAGCAGGGTGCCCCCTATCAGACCGGCGATGGTCCCCGGGACCATCGGCAGCCAGCGCGGTACCAGGCTCATGCAGGCATAGGTGAAGGCGGCAGTGACCGGCACCACCCAGCGCCATCCCGACCAGGCTGTGGTGTAGCCCTCGCCACTGAGGGGATCGATCTGCGAGAGGACCATGAGGATGGCAGAGCCGGTCATGAAACCGGCCACCACCGGGTAGGGAATGTACTTGATCAGGCGGCCACCGCCGGACAGGCCGATGAGGGCCTGGAATACCCCCGTCAGCAGTATCACCAGCGCCATTCCGGTGAGTACGCCGGCGGTATCCAGCCCGTTCCCCGCAAGGGCCGCCACCACCCCTGCCTGCAGCACCAGCGTGGGGCCGGTGGGGGCGCTGATCAGGCCCGGTGTGCCCCCCGAGAGACCGGAACAGAGGCTGAGGCTGGCGGCTCCGATCAGTCCCGCCAGGGCACCGGATGCCGGGTCGATGCCGGCGGGCACGAGCAGTGCGACACCGAAGGCCATGGCCTGGGGCAGCACCACCGCGGTAGCGGCCATGCCGCCCCAGAGGTCCCCCGCGCGGGGCCTGGAAAGGTCAATCACGGTTGCCCCACGCGGCTGCGGGACTGACGCAGGTCATCGTTGGAGAAGGCTCTGTGCACGACCCGATCCTTACCGGAACCAAGTCAAAGTATAGCCTCATCCACATGCTATATTTCCCCTCCCTGGAGCACCGGGAGCCGAAATGAACACCAGCATGCTGTTGACCGTATTCGTCACCATCTTCATCGCCGAGCTGGGCGACAAGACGCAGCTCGCCACCCTGCTCTTCGCCACCGACCGGGAGGTGGACCGCATGACCATCTTCATCGGGGCCTCCCTCGCCCTCATCGCCACCTCGGCGATCGGTGTCCTCGCCGGGGCCGCCCTCTCACACCTGATCGACGAACGGGTCCTGAACCTGCTGGCAGGCGCCGCCTTCATCGTCATCGGCGTCTGGACCATGCTCCAGGCCAGTGCCTGAATCAGCGCGTCACTTGCACTATTATTAGAACTTGCTAATATATATCGACCGAGTCCTGATACGAGCAAGGAGGAGCACCATGAAATGCAACGTGGGCAAGACCGAGCGCATCGCCCGGATCATCGCCGGCATCGTCATCCTCGGTCTCGGGGTCTGGTTCCAGAGCTGGTGGGGGGCCATCGGCCTGGTACCGCTGATCACCGGGCTGGTACGCTGGTGCCCGGCCTATGGCCTGTTCGGGCTCAACACGGCGAAGGGGGAAGAGGGCCCTTCCTGAGTCCCGCTCAGGCGCGGGCCGCCTCCTCCAGCCCGAGGAACCGCGCCAGAGGGATCGGCCGGCCCACACCATATCCCTGGGCGTAGTCGACGCCGATCTCCCGCAGGCGGGCCATGATCGCCTCGTTCTCGACGAACTCGGCGATGGTGCGCTTGCCGGTGATGTGACCGATCTCGTTGATGGCCCGGACCATGGCGGCATCGATCTCGTCACCGGCGATGTCGCGGACGAACATCCCGTCGATCTTGAGGTAATCCACCGGCAGCCGCTTGAGGTAGCCGAAGGAGGAGAGTCCGCTGCCGAAATCGTCCAGGGCGAACTTGCAGCCGAGGCTCTGGAGGGAGCGGATGAATCGCCCGGCTCGGTCCAGATCGGCGATGGCGGCGGTCTCGGTCAGTTCGAAACAGAGCTTGCCGGAGAGCGCCTGGCGGTCGCCCAGCAGCGCGGCGAGGTCCTCGAGGAACTCGTCGTCGACCAGGGTGAGACCCGAGAGATTGACGCTGATGCTCTCGATCCCGGCCAGCGGTTCGGGATTGCTCTCCAGCAGCCCGACCAGCGAATGCACGACCCAGCGGTCAATCCGGCTGGCGATCTGAAAGCGCTCCGCCGCCGGCAGGAAGAACCCGGGTGAGATGATCTCGCCATCCGGGCCGCGCATGCGCAGGAGGATTTCGCAGCGCCGCCCCGCCTCGGGACCCGGCCTGACCGGCACGATGGCCTGGGCGTGGAGTTCGAAGCGCCCCTCGTCCAGCGCCTGCTCGATGCGGGAGACCCATTGCATCTGTCCATGACGCTCTTCCAGGCTGCTGTCACCCTGCTGGTAGATCAGGATCCGGTTCGGTCCGGTCTCCTTGGCCGAGTAGCAGGTGGTATCGGCCTGGATCAGCAGCTCCTCGGCGCTGCCGCTCCCGGCCGTGATGGGGACCAGGGCGATGGTACACCCGAGGCGGAAGGTATGGCCCTGGCACTGGTAGCGGAACTCCCGGATGGCCTCCCGCAGAGCCTCCGCCCGGCAGCGTGCCTGCTCCGGCTGGCAGTTGGCCATCAGGATCCCGAACTCGTCGCCACCCAGGCGCGCCAGGGTATCCTCCTTCCTGACGTGAAGCTGCAGCAGCTGCCCCAGCTGCCGCAGCAGTTCGTCGCCGGCCGTATGGCCGCAGGTGTCGTTGACCACCTTGAACTGATCCAGGTCCATGTAGCACAGGACATGCTCCGATCCGTCCAGGCTGGCCAGCTCCACCAGCCGGTTGATACGGCGATCGAACTCGCCCCGGTTCACCAGCCCGGTCAGCTGATCGTGGCGGGCCTGGTGGCGCAACCGCTCGCTCAGCTTGTGCTTGTCGGTGACATTCTCGACCTGGGCGATGATGTACTGGGGTCGGCCGTCCCTGCCGCGCACCATGGAGGCGGTCAGTCGGGCCCAGATGATCTCGCCCCGCTTGCCCAGGTAACGCTTGTCTATGGAATAACCGGTGCAATTACCCGCTGCGACCTTCTCCATGTAGCGCCTGCTCAGCTCGATGTCATCGGGATGGGTGAAGCGGAAGACGTTCTGGCCGATGAAGTCCTCCATCTCGTACCCGCTCAGGTCGCACATCGCCTGGTTGACCCGCATGATCAGGCCGTCGAGCCCCACCAGGGCCATGCCGATGGGAGCGGAATCGAAGGCCCCTCGCAGCAGGTCCTCCTTCTGCTTCAGGCTGGTGTTGACGCTCCGCAGGTGTTCGATGAGCCTGGCCTTCTCTCCCATCGCCCGGTACTGCCCCAGCTGGAGCCGCGTGTAGTGGCGCGCGAGGTAGAGCAGGCCGGCGAGATAGAGCAGCACCAGCAGGCCCATCGCCTGGTGGACGCCGCTCCCGGACGAGAGCAGCACGAAGGCAGACGGCAGGAGGACGGGGATGGTGAAGGCGGCGAAGTCCAGGGCGAGTATGGCATGGGTGACCAGCGCCCCGCTGCAGATCCCGGCGAGAATGAAATAGACGAAGACCTGATAGGCAACCGGCCAGGCGGGGTCGATCATGACCCCCAGCACCCCCCAGCAGGCCCCCGCCGTCAGGCTGGCCAGGGAGATCGGCAGCAGCTCCTGCAGTCCCGGGGCGGCAACACCGCCCCGCTTCAGCCCCCGCTGGATGAGGTACAGCCGGAGGCCGTTCACCCCGGCGAGCAGCCCCAGCCACAGCAGCATGTAATGGGGAGGGACGAGGCGGGAGAGGACGAGGGCCGTGAACGCGGCCACCGCCAGCGCGAAGAAGATCCCGCGTCTGGTATAGAGCAGGAGCATGTGAAACACCCGCCGCTCGGGCAGGGGGGACCGCTCACCAGGAGCAGAATCGCTGGCCTTGGCATCCATGAACGGTTCTATCGGCCCGCGATCGGGCAACTTTAGGCCTGGATCAGAAAAAATTCCGTTCCGTGGCCACCCGGGGTGGGAGACGCGGCGCAATGACAGATCCCGGCCGACGTGCATGCCCGCGGGAGTTCCCGGACCGTGCCCCGCTGCCCCCTGCCGCGACGGGAAATGGCCTCGTCACCTCCACCTGGCACAGGCCTCACCCCCTGTTGTACATTGCAGGACAGCCGCCTCCGGGGCAGAGTCTCGAGGGGCCGGCCCGGAAGGCCATGTCCCACAGGATCCGGGGAGGAAATCTCGATGCCCGTACTGCCCGCCTGCTGGATGCGCGGCGGCACCAGCAAGGGGCTGTTCATCCATCGCCACGCCCTGCCGCCGCCGGGGCCGGAGCGCGACCGCCTGCTGCTGGCCGCGATCGGCAGCCCGGACCCCTACCGCCGCCAGATCGACGGACTGGGCGGGGCGACCTCCAGCACCAGCAAGGTGGTCATAATCGGTCCCTCCTCGAGGCCCGACTGCGACGTCGACTACCTGTTCGGCCATGTCGCCATCGACCGTCCCCTCATCGACTGGAGCGGAAACTGCGGCAACCTGACCAGCGCCGTCGGGGTCTTCGCCATCGAGGAGGGGCTGGTGCCTCCCGCAGCGGGCGGTGTCACCGAGGTCCGGGTATGGCAGGAAAACCTCGGCCAGCGCATCTCGGTCCTGGTGCCGACCGATCCGGCAGGCGGAGTCGTCACCCGGGGGGACTGCCGCATCGCCGGCGTACCCGGCAGCGGCGCCCCGATCCGGCTGCTCTTCCACCGCCCGGGTGGCGGACCGCAGGGCTCGGTACTGCCGACCGGCCGGGTGCGCGAGACCCTGCGGGTGCCGGGGCTGGGTCCCGTCGACTGCAGCCTGGTACACGCGGGCAACGCCACGGTCTTCATCACCCCGGAGACGCTGAACCTGGAGGGCGGAGAACTGCCGGCGCAGGTCGACGGGATGAACGAGGTCCTGGAGAGGGTGGAGGCGATCCGGCGGGCGGCGGCGGTGGAGATGGGGCTGGCCGGATCGGCAGAGGAGGCGGCCGGACGGCCGGGCGTTCCCAAGGTGGCCTGGGTCAGTCCGCCGCGGGACTATGTGACCAGTCAGGGAGAGCGGCTGTCGGCGCAGGAGATGGATCTGTGCGCCCGGATCTTCTCCCTCGGGCGCCTCCATCATGCCTTCACCGGGACCGGCGCCATCGCCACGGCGGTCGCCGCGGCCATCCCGGGAACGCTGGTGCGGGAGGCCCTGGGTGGTCAGCGGGAGGAGGGCCGCATCCGCATCGGCCACACCGCCGGGGTGATGGAGGCGCACGCGGAGGCAGGGCTCGAGGGGGGGCGGTGGGTCGCGGTCTCGGCCGGGATCACCCGAACCGCCCGGACCCTAATGCGCGGGGAGGTCCCGATCATTCTCCCCGATGGCTGATGCGGTAGATCACGCCACGCCTGTCGTCGGAGACCGCCAGGGTGCCGTCGGGCAGCATCTCCACATCGGCCGGCCTTCCCATGACCTGTCCGGAAGGCCCCAGCCAGCCGCTGGCGAAGACCTCCAGCCGCTGCGGCGTCTCCTTGCCGTCGAAGCGGACCCGCATCACCCGGTAGCCCACCGGAACGGAGCGGTTCCACGACCCGTGCTGGGCGACGAACAGGTCGCCCCGGTATTCCGGCGGGAAGGCCTCGCCGGTGTAGAAGGCCATCCCGAGTGGCGCGGTATGGGCCTGATACTCGATCAGGGGGGGCACCACCTCGACCGGTACCGGCATGGTGGCGAAATCCGGATGGCGGATGTCGCGCCCCAGGACCCACGGAAAACCGAAATGGAGACCCGGGCGCGGGGCCCGATTGAGCTCCCCCGGCGGGATGTCGTCGCCCATGTTGTCCACGTTGTTGTCGTTGAAGTAGAGCTCCCCGGTGACCGGATGGAAGGCCATGCCTACGGAGTTCCGGATCCCGCGGGCAAAGACCTCGAAGCCACTGCCGTCCTGGCGCATGCGCACGATGGCGTCCTCCAGCCCGTCGGGAAGACAGATGTTGCAGGGCACACCCACTGCCACATAGACCCGGCCGTCCGGCCCCACCTCGGTGGTGCGGGTGCCGTGCCAGGCCTTGTCCGGCAGGCCCGCGAACAGTGTCTCGCCGCCGGCCGCTGCCCCCTCTGCCAGCAGGGCGCGGGCATCGAAGCGCCGGATCCTGTGCTGTTCGGTGACGAACAGCCAGGGCCCTGACCAGGCCACCCCGAGGCCGCCGTTGAGACCCGTGAGGAGGCGGCGTGGCGCCCTCCCATCCAGCGGTACGGCATGCAGTTCATTGTCCCGGGTGGTGACGAACAGCACCCCCAGCTCCGGGGCAACCGCCATCTCCCGCGCCCCGGAC
Source organism: Gammaproteobacteria bacterium (assembly GCA_003694425.1). Classification (GTDB taxonomy): domain Bacteria; phylum Pseudomonadota; class Gammaproteobacteria; order J113; family J113; genus J113. The sequence continues at coordinate 5,845 of RFJX01000262.1, read as the reverse complement.
AACGGGGCGAGCAGTTCGATCCGGAAGCCGGGCGGCAGCGTGATCCGCTCCAGCCATGCCGGAGAGGCCCCCGTGGCCGGCCAGGCGCAGCAGAGCAGAAGCAGGAACAGGAACCGGTGGCCCATGGGTCTCCCCTCGCGGATTGCATGGATGGTCAAAGGTTATACAATCATCAGGATGTTGCAAGAACCGTGCAGAAAAGGCCATCCACCAACCCGTCCGGCCTCATGACCATCTGGGAAGACATCCGCCGGAAACCGGAGGTCCTGCGCCGGATCCCGATGTTCCTCGCCCTCTCGGACGAGCAGGTGCTGAAGATCCTGCAGAATCCCGAGAATACCATCCAGGTCTACGGGCCGCGGGAGGTGATCTGCCGCCAGGGAGAGGTGGGCCGCTGCATGTACGTGGTGCTGGAGGGGAGTATCGAGATCGTGGTCCACGGGATCGAGGGCCGGGACGTCACCGTCGCCACCCTCCGGGAGGGAGACTATTTCGGTGAGCAGGCCCTGCTCCCCGGCAAGGACAACCGTCGCAACGCCACCGCCCGGGCCCTGCATGGCGCCACGCTGCTCTCCATCTGCAAGGAGGACGTGCTCTACGCCCTCAGCCACGACCCGGAGTTCGTCAAGGAATTCGCCCTCCACAGCCAGGAACAGCAGATCGAGAACCTGCTCAAGAGCATGCGGCTGTTCCAGGCCCTCGAGGACCACGACTACTCGGACATCGAGCAGTGGGCGGAGGTCATCGACCTGCCACCGGGGGAGATCGTGATCCGCGAGAACGAGATCGGTGACTACCTCTATGTGGTGATGGAGGGGTCGGTCGAGGTCTTCATCGTGGACGACAACGGCAAGGTGATCGTCCTCCACGAACTGAAGGAGGGCAACTACTTCGGCGAACAGGCCCTGCTCCCGGACGGCAGCGGGAGGCGCAATGCCAACGTGCGCACCAACACCGCCGCCAGGCTGGTCCGCATCCCCAAGGAGAAGTTCCGCCTGATCCTCGAACGCGACCAGAAGCTGGGCAAGGCGCTGAAGCTGATCGGAGAGGCACAGCGGGAGCAGATCCGCCGCTATCTGGCGGCCTGATGCGAATCGTACTGGCTGCACAGGAGCCTCCCGCGGACGCCGGCCCATGTGCCTCGTCGCGGCCCGCTCATGCTATTCTTGAGGCTCACTGACTCCGGCTGCACAAAAATCCGCCAGAACGATTCCATGACCCGGTCCAAGGCCGCACTGATCGGCATCCATCGCCAGGAACTCGAGGCGCTGTGGGGGGAGAATGAAGGGATACTCCCTTCCCTGCAGGCCACCATCCTGGAGGATCGGGATGCGATCGTGGACCGCTTCTATCAGCGCCTGATGGCCTTTCCCCAGGTGACGGAATACCTCGATTCGGACCTGGTCAACCGGCGCCTGCGCAAGGGGGTCGGTTCCTGGCTCGGGGAGACCTTCTCCGCCTCGGCTCCGGAGGATCCCGACCGCTTCCTCGAATACCAGCTCTGGCTCGGCAGGATGCACGCCGATATCGACATCCCGCTCAACCTCTTCCTGCTGGGGCTGCGCGTACTGAAGGGCGAGATCCATGAAGCCCTGGAGAAGACCTTAGACGACCGGGAACGGGCCGCGATGTCGCTCCTGACCGACCGGCTGCTGGATCTGGTACTGGTCGCCGCTGCGGAGAGCTACAGTGACGAAAGCGGAGAGCTGATGCGCGACCTGCAGCGGATGCGCATGAGCGTCCCCACCGAGAACCTGCAACTGGTCTGCGAACAGATGCGCGGCCGACTCATGGCCTGGTTCGCAAGGCTGCTGACCAGGCTGCATCAGGAGGACCTCGACAGGCACCACATCCTCACGCTCGAGGAAGCGGAGATCGGCCTCTGGCTGGAGCACAAGGCCCCCCTGCTCTTTCCGGAGAACAATACGCTGGACAAGCTGTTGCAGCTGTGCAGGGAGATTGACGGGCTGGTTGCAGCGGCCCGCGCGCAGCATACCCGGGACGAGGAGAGCGAGATGGCGGATACCGTGACCGCGCTGGAGGAGAAGGTGCGCGAGGCAGACTGGCTCCTCTCCGAGCTGGCCCGGGAGATCGGAGACATGGAGGGACGCACCGACCCCCTCACCCGCCTCTTCAACCGTCGCCACCTGGCCACGGTGCTGCACTTCGAGAGCCACCACGCGCTGCGCAGCGGTCAGCAGTATGCGGTACTCATGCTGGATATCGACCACTTCAAGCAGATCAACGATCAGCATGGACACGGTGCAGGTGATCAGGTCCTCAAGCACCTCTCTGCAACCATGACGGAGACCGTCCGCAGCGGCGACTTCGTCTTCCGCTACGGGGGTGAGGAGTTCCTCATCCTGCTACCGGCGGTGACCGAGGAGGCCGCGAAGAAGGTCGCGGAGAAGATCCGCAGGCGTATCGAAGAGAGCAGTCTGGAACTGCCCGGTGGTGAAAGCCTGACGGTGACCGTGAGCATCGGCATTGCCCTGAGCGCAGGGGAACGCAATTACGAGCGGACCATCGCGCGCGCCGACCAGGCCCTCTACCGGGCCAAGGAGCAAGGGCGCAACCGTTTCGTCATGGCCGCTCCGCCCGATTAGCCTCGCCGTCAGATCCAGCTCAGACGTTCCATCATCCGCTGTTCTATCGCCTCCAGCGGCGCCTCTGCGTCCCGGGAGACGATGGCCATGCTCCCCTTCGGGCAGGGAACGATGATCCCGGTATGGCCGCGAACCTCCACCCGTCTGCGCCCCTTGACCGGGGCATCGGGGATGAGGAAGACGTCGACCTCGGATCCGCCCTCCTCCACCACCAGGTGGGCCGTCATGTGCTTGCCGACCGGGCAGGGACGGGCGAGCACCACTTCACCGAGCGGTCCATCGGCGCGCACGCCGAAGTGCGCCAGGAGTCCCGGTACCTTGTCCATCGCCGCCGGCCCGTCGACGCCGATCTCCGTCTCCCGCTCGACCACGTGCCCGACCACCTCCTCGGCAAGCGGATCATGGCCGAGCTGACGGACCACGGCCACTCCGAGTCCCGCCACCAGCACCAGGCTGGCGGCCACCGCCAGGAACCGCCTGCGTGACCGTCCATGGAGCGACTGCCGCAGCAGGATCCGCTCCTCGAGGTCGGCCGGCGGCTCGACCGCCATCGCTTCGGCGAGCTTGCGCTGGAAGGCGAGCACCCTTTCTGCGAAGCGGGCACAGGAGCGGCAGTGCAGGCGATGTTCCAGGAACTCGCTGGCCCGGCTGGCCGGTTCCGCCAGGCAGTGCCGTCTGAAATCCAGGCAGTTCATGAATGCGCCTCCTCGACCTTGGTCAGTTCGTCTTCACCCAGCACGGCCAGCAGCTTCTTGCGGGCCCGGAACAGCCGGGTCATCACCGCATTGGGACTGAGCCCGAGCTGCTCGCCTATCTCGGCACAGCTGTAGCCGCCGAGTACCTGAAGCAGCAGGGGCTCCCGGTAGTCCTCGTGCAACTCGGCCAGGGCCCGCCGGAGCACCTGGGCCTCGGTGCGGGTGTCATAGCTGTCGCTGGCCGGTGCCGCGAGATTCTCGGTCGGCACATCGGCCATCTCCAGCCGCTTGCGTTCATAGAGTCGCGCATGCTCACGCCTGAGGGTGGTGAACAGCCAGGCCTTGGCCGCCTTCTCGTCGCGCAGGTCGCCGAGTGAGCGCCAGGCCCGGGTGAAGGTCTCCTGGACCAGATCCTCGGCCGTCTCCCTGTCCCTGCAGAGCCACATGGCAAAACGGAACAGATCGGCCGAATAGGCCTTGACCAGCATGGTGTAGCGAGACTCTTTGCTCCACATGACCATCAGGACCGCTCCTGTTGCCAATTCATTGCACGGGAGAAATCGTGACCGGCACCCGGTAAGCATTGCCGCCGACGCCGGGTCTGCTGAATCAGATGCCTGCTGCCACAGGTGTCGCCCTGTACGGCCGGGTCTCCCTCCCCGGCCGGCCGATCGCCCTGACAGGCGTGGCGTTGGTGGGTGGTGCTCTACTTCGCCACCCACCCCTTCTCATCAGGGCTGGCAGATCCCTCTCCCTGCGCGTTCGTCAACCGGCAAGGCGGGGCGTCAGGGCCAGATCCCCCGCTCAAGTGTGACCCTGGAGAGCTGGGCGACCGCCTGGCTGGTCGCCGCCCGCCTCATGTCGATGGGGGCTTCCATCGCTGCTCCCTTCCCGTTCAGTGCAGACCAGCGTTCGGTGACCACCTCCACCGTGCGATACATGCGCTGGCGCAGTCGGCTGATGACCTCCTCTTCCGGCCAGCTCTCGTTCTGATTGTTCTGGACCCATTCGAAATAGCTGACCAGGACCCCGCCCCCGTTGGCGACTATGTCCGGTAGTACCGGGATGCAGCGCCGGGCAAGGATATCGTCGGCCTCGGGTGTGAGCGGGGCATTGGCACCCTCGACCACCAGCCTTGTGTGCAGAGACGGTGCATTGTCACTGTGGATCTGTCCACCGAGGGCAGCGGGGACGAGGATGTCGCAGCCGGCCTCAAGCAAGGCTTCGTTGTCCACCGTCCGGGTCCCGGGCAGGCCGACCACCGAGCCGGTGGAGAGCTTGTGCGCGAACAGCGCATCCAGGTCGAGACCACGCCCGGATCCGTCGAGAATCCCACCCCGTGAGTCACTCACACCAATCACCCTGGCCCCCTCCGCGGCAAACTGCCTGGCGGCGACACCGCCGACATTCCCCAGTCCCTGGATCACCACAGAGGCCTGGTCAAGACTGGTCAGGCCGGGAACGGCGCCGAGCTCGAGGAAACGGCGGGCGGCGAGGACGATCCCTCTCCCGGTTGCCTCATGACGACCAGGAGAGCCGCCCAGGTCGAGAGGCTTGCCGGTCACGACCGGCAGGTTGTTGCGGCCCGGATGCATGATGTCATAGGTGTCGTAGACCCAGGCCATGGTCTGTTCATCCGTATACATGTCGGGTGCCGGGACATCGGTATGCGGCCCGATCTCATCCCCGAGTTCGGTCACGTATCGCCGGGTGATACGGCGCAACTCCGCGCTCTCCAGCGATTTCGGATCACAGACCACGCCTCCCTTGGCCCCCCCGAACGGGATCCCGTGCAGAGCGCATTTCCAGGTCATCAGCCTGGCCAGCGAGATCACCTCATCCAGAGTGAGCCGGGGGTGGTAGCGAATACCACCTTTACCGGGGCCGAGCACACGATTGTGAACCACCCGGTATCCGGTATAGACCCTTACGCTGCCATCGACCATCTCGACCGGGAAGTGGGTCGTGATCACTCGCTTCGGCCTGTCCAGAAAATCGACCAGCCCTCTTTTGAGATCCGGAAGCAGCTCCACCGCCCTTGCGAACTGAAGGCGGCTGATTCGACGGGGGTCGGTCTCCTTGGACATGGAGCCTCTCTGGTTGGTGGTTGGCTGTCGGCTGTCAGGCACAGGAGCGTAGTCCCCTGCCTCACCGTGTCAAGCCCACCAACCGAAAGCCGACAGCCGATAGCCAAATAAAAAACCCCCGAGGCCAATTGGCCGCGGGGGTAGTGATAGATGCCTGGCAGTGACCTACTTTCGCATGGGAACTCCCACACTATCATCGGCGCGGTCTGGTTTCACTTCCGAGTTCGGGATGGGATCGGGTGGTTCCCAGACGCTATGACCGCCAGGCAAAACCGTTACAGTGACGACGCCGCCACATGGGCGACGCGATCCGGAAAGTGTTCAACTGGCGCCCGGGGATACAGCACCCAGACTGCTTTGGGTTATATGGTCAAGCCTCACGGGCAATTAGTACCGGTTAGCTTCACCCATTACTGGGCTTCCACACCCGGCCTATCAACCTTGTAGTCTACAAGGG
>RFJX01000261.1 GCA_003694425.1 Gammaproteobacteria bacterium | reverse complement strand
CTGCTCCACCCGCTTCCGGCGAACAGGGCAAGCCACCCGCCTCGCTGGAACAGGAGGCGCGCGAGTATGTGGAGGAGATTTCCCGGCCGGAGGAGGAACCGATCCCGGCGCTCTCGGCGGACGATTTCGTCACCCCGGAGCAGCCCATCTCCCTGATCCCCGACACCGCGGTGGAGACGGTGACCGCGGCCGAACTCCTGTCCGGCCCGGAGAGCGCGGACGACACCCCCATCACCGTGGTCCACGAGACCGAGCAGCTCGAAGTGACCACCCCTGAGGAGCTGATCCGGCAGGCAGGCGGCAACCTCGAGCGCGAGGTGACCATCCTCGGTGAAGACGACCGCCCCGAACGGCTCACCATCGGCGAGCTGCTGGAGACCGCGCCGGAGCAGCGCAAGGCTCCCGTCACTGTGGTCAGGCGGGTGCGGAATCTCGAGGTGACCACCACGAAGGAACTCAGGGAACGGCTGGCGGAAAACCCGGAGCAGGAGGTCAAGGTCATCCGCACGCCCTACCGTCTCGAGTCCACCACGGTCCGGGAGCTGCTGATGGGGGAGGAGATCCCGACGGACGCCATCTTCTACGTCCGCACCGTGACCCCGGCCGATACCCAGGGGATGTGGGGCATCATCCAGCACGGCCTGATCGACAACTTCGCCCGCGGCATCGCCATCCGCCGGGGCGAGGAGATCAACACCTACCAGGTGGACATCCCCCCGCAGGCGGACGAGCCCGAGGCGGACCACTCCAGCTCCTACCTGGGACGGCTGATCCACCGCAAGGTACTCGAGTCCTATGTCTACAACTTCATGCAAGGGAAGATAGGCCGGAACCCGGACATCATCCATCCGGGTCAGGAGCTGATCATCATCCGCTACGATGACGATGAACTGATCGACATCTACAAGCACTTCGTCCAACAGCAGCAACGACAGCAGGGCTGACCCCCCTTCCCCCGACATGCCTGACGCCATCGACCAGACCGGGGCCTGGCGGGCCCTGGAGAGGCACCGCAGTGACCTCGCCGGATTCTCGCTGCGCAAGACCCTGAGGGAGGACTCGGGGCGCTTTCCCCGTCTGAGCTGCCACAGCGAGCGACTGCTGCTCGACTTCAGCAGGAACCTGCTCACCGACCGCACCCTCGAGCTGCTGCGGAACCTGGCCGCGACCGCGGGGCTGGAACGGCAACGGGAGGCGATGTTCGCCGGTGAGCCGGTGAACGTGAGCGAACACCGCCCTGCCCTGCACTGCGCCCTGCGCGCCGCCCCGGAGGACGACTTCCGTGTCGGTGGTGAGCCGGTGACCGCAACGGTGCTGCACGAACTGGAGCGGTTCACCGCCTTCGCCGAGGCGGTGCGCCGGGGCGAGGCCCGGGGTACAGGCGGCGAACCCTTCGCCAGCGTGATAAGCATCGGCATCGGCGGGTCCCATCTGGGCCCTGCCCTGGTCCTGGAGGCCCTGGCAGCGCGGGCGGACGGACCGCCAGTACGTTTTCTCGCCAATCTGGACGGACACGACCTGAACCGGGCCCTGGCCGGCCTCGATCCGGCACGGACCCTGGTCCTGGTGATGTCCAAGAGCTTCGGCACGCTGGAGACGCGGGTCAACGCGGAGGATGTCAGAACGTGGCTGGTGAACAGCCTTGGCGAGGAGGCCGTCGCCAGTCACTTCGCCGCGGTGACCAGCAATCCCGGCGCCGCCGGCGAGTTCGGGATCCCGCCGGAGCGCCAGTTCACCTTCCAGGACTGGGTCGGCGGGCGCTACTCCCTCTGGTCCGCCATCGGCCTGCCCGCCGCCATCGGCCTGGGCCGGGAGGCCTTCCTCGAGCTGCTGGCCGGGGCGCGGGAGATGGACCGTCACTTCCGCACCCGTCCCCTGCTGGAGAACCTTCCGGTCCTGCTGGCCCTCATCGGGGTCTGGTACATCAATTTCCACCACCGCGACAGCCTGGCGGTGGTCCCCTACGATGAACGGTTGCGCCTGCTGCCGGCCTGGCTGCAGCAACTGGAGATGGAGAGCAACGGCAAGGGGGTGCATCTGGACGGCAGCCCGGTCTCCCATGAAACGGCGCCGGTAGTCTGGGGCGGGGTCGGGAGCAATGCCCAGCACGCCTTCTTCCAGCGCCTCCACCAGGGCCCCGGCTTCGTCCCGCTGGACCTGCTGGCCGGACTGGAGGACGAGAGCGGCCACCCCAGGCACCACCGGCTGCTGCTGGCCAACTGCCTGGCCCAGGCACAGGCCCTGGCGCATGGCCGCGATGCCACCGAGGTCAGGGCCATGCTGGAGGAGGAGGGACTCGGGCCCGAACGCATCGAGACCCTGCTCCCCCACCGGAGCTTTCCCGGCAACCGCCCCAGCAACCTGCTTCTCTACCGCCGGCTGGACCCGCGCACCCTGGGCCAGCTGCTGGCGCTATATGAGCACAAGGTCTTCTGTCAGGCGGCGATCTGGCAGATCAACCCCTTCGATCAGTGGGGCGTGGAACTGGGCAAACAGCTCGCAGGTGAGTTCGCCCTGAAGCTCGAGCGTGACGACAAGTCCGATCCGGGTGGACTGATCGGGGTCCTGCGGCGTGGTCGCTGGGACTGATCGTTCCTAGTCCAGATGCCCCTCTTGCAGCACGGGGTTTACCCAGTAATGCATGCCGCTGCCGCCGAACTGCTCCCGGAGCAGTTCCAGCAGCCGCTGTGATTGCCCCTGTTCCAGAACGATCTGGTACAGATACTGGCTCCGGGTCCCGGCAACCTGTTCGGCCAGGGAAAGACTGGCAGGGGAACTGCCGTGCCCCCGCACCGGATAGCTCGAAAAACCCTTGATGGACTCCTGTTCCAGCAACCATTCCACCAACGCTGCCTCCATTGCGGGCTTGACGACCAGATTGAGCAGGACCTTCGCCATCCTTTCATCCCTCGCTGGATTGAAGAAAGAAACGCAGATACAGAAGGGGCAGCAGAATGAGGGTCAGGAAGGTCGCCGATACCAGCCCGCCGATGACCACCACTGCCAGCGGACGCTGGATCTCCGAACCGGGCCCGGTGGCCAGGAGCAACGGCACCAGGCCAAGCGCGGCGATGCTGGCGGTCATCATCACCGGGCGCAGCCTCCGCATCGCACCGGCGACGACGACCGCCTCCCCCGACCTGCCAAGTGCCCGTTGCTGGTTGAAGTGGCTTACCATCACCACGCCGTTGAGTACCGAGATCCCGAGCAGCGCAATGAAACCGACAGCAGCGGGAACGGACAGATATTCGCCGGTCAGCCAGAGGGCGATGATGCCCCCGACCAGGGCAAATGGGACGTTGCTCAGCACCAGAACTGCCTGACCGATCGAGCGAAAGGTGGCGAACAGGACCAGGAAGATCAGCCCCAGTGCCACCGGCACCACGATCGCGAGCCTGCGCGAGGCCCGCTGCTGATTCTCGAACTGGCCACCCCAGGCCAGGTAGTAGCCGGCCGGCAGTTGCAGCCTGCTACTCACTGCCTCCCGTGCCTCCTCGACAAAGCCGACCAGGTCACGGCCGCTGACGTTGGCGATCACGACCGCCATGCGCTTGCCCTGCTCACGGTTGATGGCTACCGGTCCCGTCTCCTGACGGAGATCGGCCACACGCTGCAGCGGCACCCGTCCGGTATCCTCCACCACAAGCTGGAGTTCGGCGAAGTCCGATGGTGAGGCACGGAGTGTTTCGGGGCCGCGCAATTGCAGAGGTATCCGCCTCCCGCCCTCGTAGACCGTGCCCAGGCGCACCCCCTCGACGAGGGCGCGCAGGTCCTGTTCCAGATCGTCCACGGCGAGTCCGAGACGGCCGGCGGCCAGACGATCGACCCTCAGGCTCAGGTAGCGCACCCCCTCATTGCGCGGGGTATAGACATCCTCCGCCCCGGGGAGGGCCCGCAGCAGCGCGACCAGCTCCTCTGCGAGCCGGTTGAGTTCATCCTGGTCGTCACCGAAGATCTTCACCGCAAGGTCACCACGCACCCCCGTGAGCATCTCCGATACCCGCATCTCGATTGGCTGGGTGAAGGCATAGGAGACCCCCGGGTAATCCGCCAGCACCTCACGGATGCGATCCATCAGCGTCTCCTTGTCCGGCACTGTCCACTGCTGCCGTGGCTTGAGCTGCAGGAAGCTGTCGGTCTGGTTCAGTCCCATCGGATCCAGGCCTAGTTCATCCGAGCCGGTGCGCGAGACAACCCCGACGACCTCCGGAACCCGCTCCATCAGATCCCTCTGGAAGCGGCTGTCGATGGCCAGTGACTGGGCCAGGGTTATCGTCGGCAGCTTCTCGAGCTGAACGATGAGGTCCCCCTCGTCCATGACCGGCATGAAGGTCTTGCCCACCTGCAGATAGACCCAGGAGGCCACCGCCAGCAGCAGCGCGGCCACAGCGATGATGAGCCTCTCGTGGCGCAGTGCCCAGGTGAGCGATGGATGGTATATCCGGCCCAGCAACCGCACCAGCAGGGGCTCATCATGGCCAACCCTGCCGAGGATGAAGGAGGAGAGTACCGGGATCACCGTCAGTGACAACAGCAGCGAGCCGACCAGCGCGAAGACGATGGTCAGTGCCACGGGGATGAAGAGCTTGCCCTCGAGTCCCTGCAGGGTCAGCAGCGGCAGGAACACGATGACGATGATGAGGATGCCGGAGGCGACCGGAATTGCCACTTCCCGGCTCGCCCGGTAGATCAGGTGCAGCCTCGGCAGGCGAGTGCGTTCATCGGCGTGAGCGAGATGGGTGACGATGTTCTCCACCACCACCACCGCGGCATCCACCAGCATGCCAATCGCGATCGCGAGCCCACCCAGCGACATCAGATTGGCCGACATGCCAAAGCGGTACATGAGGATGAAGGTGACCAGGGCCGCCAGCGGCAACACCAGCGCCACCGTCAGGGCCGCGCGCAAATTGCCCAGGAACAGCGCCAGGAGGACCAGCACCAGGACGATGGCTTCCACCAGCGCCCGCGACACCGTGCCGACGGCGCGCTCGACCAGATGGCCGCGGTTGTAGAAGATGCGCGCATGTACGCCCTCCGGAAAACCCTGCTCCAGCCCCCGCAGGCGCGCCTCGACCCCCGCGACCACCCGGCGGGCGTTGGCGCCACGCAGGCCCAGCACCAGCCCCTCGACCG
>RFJX01000260.1 GCA_003694425.1 Gammaproteobacteria bacterium | reverse complement strand
GCCGGCATCCGCGCCGCCGCCGGCCACATGGGCGGCCACCGCCAGATGGGTGAACTCGACATTGTCGTAACCACAGATCCGCCCGCCCGATAGACCGGCCTCCCGCAGCAGGCGATCCAGCAGCAGGCGGCTGCCTGAGCCGGGCTGACGATTGATGAAGCGCAACCCCGGCCGGGAGAGATCGGCCAGCCCGCCGATGGCCAACGGATTGCCGGGCATCACCATCAGCCCCTGTTCCCGCCGCGCCAGCGACAACAGGCAGTCGGTCTGCGGATCGAGCAGCGATCGGTAATCGGGGATGAGCCCGCGCCCGAGGCCCCCGATGGGCAGGTGGAATCCCGCCAGCTCCGCTTCACCCCGCCGCCAGGCCAGCAGGCTCTCCAGGCTGCCCCGAAAGCTCAGTTCAAGCCGGATCCCGGCAACTTCACCGGACAGCAGGTCCCGCAAGGCCAGCAACCCCATGTCGTGACTGGCGACGATGCGGATCCCCTCACGGTCACTCCCTGCCAGCAGACCCTCCAGTTCGGCCTCCAGCCGGTGTTCCAGCTCCTGCAGCTGTGGATGCAACCGGCCTTCCACCTGCCGGTAGTGACGCAACAGCAGCTCTCCCAGGGGGGTCAGCCGACTGCCACGGCCCCTGCTCAGGTGGACCACCGGCTGGCCGAACCGGGCCTGCGCCTGCTCCAGCAGGCCCCAGCCGTGACGGTAGGAGACACCGCAGCGCTGAGCCGCCTCGCGCAAGGTGCCGCTCTCCTCGATGGCGGCAAGCAGACGCGGCAGCGCATCCCGCCCTCCCCCGCCGATCCCGTCAAATTGCCAATCCAGGCCAAGGCGGACTCTTTTCGGCATATTAGTTCATATTTTAGCTGGAACTGAACCATGATAGCTTGGCTACACTATCGATTCCAGCCAAGAAGGATAAGAACAATGTTGCATATTTCATCCCGCCTCGCTGCTCTCTTCCCCCTCTGCATCCTGGCAGCCGCGGCGCCGGCAACGGAAGACCCGCTGCTGGTCCTGACGCGGCTGCTGCACGACAACGGGACCCTGAGTGACGAGGCCTACCGGACCATGCGCGCGGCGATCGAGGCTCGACTGGCACATCAGCCTCTGCGGCAGGTGGCAACGAAGAAGCCCGACAACCGGGCCGCGGAACCCTCCATGACCACCATCGATCAGCGGGGCCGGCTGGAGTTCCGCAGCCCCGATGGCGCCTTCAGGACCCGCATCGGCGGCCGCGTCCAGGCCGACTACGACGCCTTCGACAGCGACGTGGCGAAAATGGGCGGCGGCAGCGAAATCCGGCGTGCGCGGTTGTTCGCCAGCGGGACCCTGTGGCGGGTCTGGGACTACAAGTTGCAATACGATTTCGTCAATACCGGCCGGGCCGGGATCAAGGATGCCTGGATCGGTTACACCGCTCTGCCGCTCGGCTCCGTGAAGATGGGCCACTTCAAGGAGCCCTGGTCGCTGGATGACCAGACCAGCTCCAAATACGTCACCTTCATCGAGCGGGCCCTGCCCGAGGCCTTCAGCCCCGGGCGCGCCATCGGACTGGGATGGAGCGGTGCCGGCCTGCGCTGGAGCGCCGCCGTCGGGCTCTTCGGTGAGGGGGTCGGCAAGCCGGCCGTCGCCACCGCACAAGAGGGTTACGCAGTTTCCGGGCGCGCCACCTTCCTGCCCTTGTACAGCGACGGCAACCTGCTGCATCTGGGTCTTTCGGCCTCCTGGCGCGACACCGGCAGCGGCTCGACCCTGCGCTTCCGTACCCGGCCGGAGGCCCACGGTGCGGGGGTGCAACTGGTCGATACCGGCGACTTCGATGCCGATTCGCTGCTGCGTTTCGGCGCCGAGGTCTCCTGGGTCCACGGACCTTTCAACCTGCAGGGTGAGTACATGGGCGTGGCCGTCGATCGTGCACAGCCCGGAAGGCGCGATCCCTACTTCGATGGCTGGTACCTGGAGGGGAGCTGGTTCCTGACCGGCGAGTCGCGCCATTACCGCCAAGGCAGGTTCGCCGCCGTCACGCCGAAGGCGTCTGTCGGCGATGGCGGCTGGGGGGCCTGGGAAATCGGCCTGCGCTACAGTGGTATCGACCTCAGCGACGAGGACATCGCCGGTGGCGAGGAACGGAATTTCACCGCGGGGGTGAACTGGTACCCTGTCCCCAACCTGCGCTTCATGGCGAACTACGTACAGATGCTGGATGTGCAGGGTGGCAGCCACGACGGGGACGAGCCCGGGGTGCTGTCGCTGCGCGCGCAGGTGGAGTTTTAGCGGTCGGTATAGACACCCTGGCCGACCTGTAAAATCTGAATTGACCGATTGCCGAATGCTGAAAGCTGATGGCCGATAGCTGTTCAACCAGACGGGAGAATCTGCAATGAAACGAATCTTCGTACTGATCACGTCGCTGGTCATCGGTGTGGCGGTCCAGGCGGGAGAGCCGGTGCCGCGGCTGCGGCTGGCGACCACCACCAGCACCCTGAACTCCGGGCTGCTCGATCGGCTCAACCCGGTATTCGAGAAGCAGTGCGGCTGTCATGTGGACGTGATCGCGGTGGGCACCGGCAAGGCCCTGCGGCTGGGGGCGAACGGGGATGTCGATGTGGTGCTGGTCCATGCCCCCGAGGCCGAGGAGCGCTACCTCGCGGAGGGGGCCTTCGTCGACCGCCGGCCGGTGATGCACAACGACTTCGTCATCGTCGGACCGAAGTCCGATCCGGCCCGCCTCAGGCAGCAGAAATCGGCCGCCGCCGCGCTCAAGCGGCTGGCGGCGGTGCGCAACGCCTTCATCTCCCGGGGCGACGATTCTGGGACCAACAAGAAGGAGATCGCCCTGTGGAGGCAGATCGGTATCAACCCTTCCGGCCGCTGGTACCTCTCCGTGGGTCAGGGCATGGGCGCGACGCTGCAGATCGCCAGCGAGAAGCAGGGCTATACCCTGACCGACCGCGGGACCTGGCTGGCGATGAAGGACCGACTGGACCTGGAGATCGCGTTCGAGGGCGATCCGCTGCTGTACAACCCCTACCACGTGATGATGGTCAACCCACAGCGCTATCCCGATGTCCAGGTCGATCTTGCCAGGGCCTACATCGACTTCCTCACCGGCCCGGAGGGGCAGCGCATCATCGCCGAGTACCGCCTGCACGGGGAGCAGCTGTTCCACCCCGACGCCCTCGATTGAAGGGCTTTGCTTCCCGACTAGAGGGAGAACGACAGACTCAGTGAACCGAACCGGTGGCCATGTTCCTGGCCATCGAATTCCCGGGTGCGGAAGACCCGGGCATAGGTCAGCTTGACTCCCCGCCAGGTGAGGCCGAAACCGGTGACCAGGTCCCCGACCACGCTGCGCCGGTCCACCGAATGGGAGTCTCCGATGGTATTCCCGTCGAGGAAGATGTCGCGCAGCACCGCCCGCCCCATGACCGCGGCGAAGGCGTGGAAGCCGGCACGCTGGCGGGCCCGGTAGCGCGGGGCGTTGCTGTCCACCGGGGCGCTGTTCTCGCCGCCCGGACGGATCAGCGAGGTGCCGAAATCGGCCGGGATGTTCCAGCCGACGCGGGCCTCCATCCCGCTGCTGAGATAGGTATGGACGTTGCCCAGGGCGGCGCCGAAGTGCCCGATCACGTCCATCCCCCAGCCCGATCCCGTCTCGCCGCGCAGCAGCCTGCGCTTGTGTTCGTAGATCAGCATCAGCCCCGGCTCGTTGTGCAGCTGGTTCGACCAGCCCCTGGCGGTGGGGATCCCGCGCAGGCGGTGGACCGTGTTCTGCGCCTGCTCGCCCAGTGCCGCCGGCCCCACCACCCCGAGCTGCAGCTCCACCGTGTCCAGCCGGTCGATGTTCTTGTTGTGGAAGGCGGCGCTGCCGTAGAGCCAGCCGGCGTAGGGCCTGTCGTCCCGGATCAGGTCACGCCGGGAGATGTCCCGGGGAGTGAAGATCTTCTGGCCCAGCGCCAGCGCCACGCTGCGCTGCAGGCCACAGTCGTGGATGAAGGGCAGGTGTTCGATCAGCGGGCGGCTCCAGTCCGGCAGGCGAGGGTCGTCGCGGTAGGCGCTCAGGTCGCCGGAGACCCAGCCGAGCTGCAGCCCGTTGGTGTAGTTCTCGTCGCGATCGGCGAACAGATCGTTTTCGAAGATGATGGAGAAGGTACCGGGCCTGAAGGTGGCGGGAGTCGCCTCGGGGCACTCCGACCCGGCGAATGCCGGAGTGCCGGCCACCAGTGCCAGCAGCGTGCCGGCCAGCAGCCCGGGAGTACCGGTCCCGCGGCGGAGAAATCGCGGGATCAGGGAGGCGTCTCCCCGCCGAGCAGGCGCACCTCACGCTGCGGACAGGGGATGGTGATCCCCTCCTCCTTCAGGGCCTGATGGATCTCCCGGTTCACCGCGTAGCGGGTCTGATGATAGCGCTCGGTGGGGGCCCAGTAGCGCAGCCCCAGAAGGATCGCCGAGTCGCCGAAGTCGTGGATCCCGACCTGCGGCGCCGGCTCCGCAGTCACCCCGGGATGTTCCGCCAGCACCCCCTCGACCAGGTCGATGGCGCGACCGGGATCGGCGTCGTATGCGATCCCGAGGGTCTGCTCCACCACCGTGTGGTGATAGGAGTTGGTGAGGACCTCGCCGGCGATCTTGCCGTTGGGTACGATGATGGTCTCGCCGTCCTCGGTGCGCAGAAAGGTGGCACCGAGGCGGATCTCCTCGACCACTCCGGTGACCCCGCGCACCCGCAGGGTGTCTCCCACGGCGAAGGGCCGGGTGAGGATGATGCCCAGCCCCGCGCCGTAGTTCGAGAGCGGGCCCTGCAGGGCCAGGGAGCTGCCGAAGGCGACCGCGCCCAGGGCGGCGATGAAGGGGGCGATGCTGATCCCGAACTTGCCCATGGCGATGATCACCACGAACACCAGCACCGTGAGGCGTGTCACCCCGGCGAAGAACTTCGCCAGCGTGATGTCCAGCTCCCGTCGCTGGCACAGCGCCAGTACCGCATTGCCGGCCCAGCCGGCCAGCCTGAAGCCGACCAGCAGGATGATGACGGCGCCCAGGATCTGGAAGCCGTAGGCGATGAAGAAGGCGGTGACCTGGTCCATCACCGACTGCAGGGTGTCGATCTCCTCCGGCATCGCCGCCCCCCTCCCTCAGTCGCCGAAGACCTTGCGCAGCAGTTCGCTGCTGCGTGCAACCGGGTCGTGGCGGATCCTTGCCTCCTCCTCGGCCAGGACCAGGAACAGTCCCTCCAGCGCCTTGCCGGTGACATAGCGGTCCAGATCCAGGCTGTCCCCGGCCAGACGCGCCACCGGCCCGGCCGCCGCCAGCAGTTCCTTGTAGCGGCGGGTGACCCCCACCGCGCTGGTGGCGTCCGAAACCAGCGGCAGCATCTCCCGCTCCAGATCGGCACTGGCGCTGCGCTGCAGATAACGGGTGGCGGCGTCGTCCGGGCCTTCCAGGATCCGGCGCGCGTCCTCGAAGCTCATCTTCGAGATGGCGTCGATGAAGATGTCCGTGGCCTTCGGCACCGCCTGCTCGGCGGCGTGATTCATGCTGGCGATGAAGGCATCCACCTTCTCCCCCTGCCCTATCCTGGACAGGGCATCCCCGATCATCCCCAGTTTCCCCGGCAGGGGGATGCGGACCTTCGGGTTGTCGAGGAAGCCTCCCGGCCTGCCGAGACTGCGCACCGCCCGTTTGGCGCCGGTCGCCAGGGCCTCGCGCAACCCCTGCGTGACCTCCTCGCCCGAGAGCGCGGCGCCGGCCACCTCCTGCGCCTGCCCGTCGCCCATGAAGTCCCCCAGCAGGTCGCGCCAGCCGGCCTGGGCGGGAAAGGCCATGGAAAGAAGGAGGGGGAAGAGATAGCGCGACATGGTTCACTCCCTGAAACGGATAGAGATAAAGCTTACCATGGTGCCGGGGAGGTCGAGGAAGCATGAAGGAAACCGGAGAGCCAATGGCACAGGCCGAGACGGTGATATTCACCGATCTCGACGGTACCCTGCTGGACGGGAACTATCGCTGCGACCCCGCGCAGCCTCTCCTGCAGCGGCTGCGGGAACTTGGCATCCCGGTGGTCTTCGCTTCGAGCAAGACCCGGGCCGAGGTCGAGCGTCTGCGCCGGGACCTGGGCAATCGGGACCCCTACATCGTCGAGAACGGAGCCGCCATACTGATACCGGAGGGGTTGCTGGGAGAAGAGCCGGCCCGGGCCGGCTGTGTCCGCTCCCGGGGGGTATGGCAGTACGCACCCGCCCGCCAGCGAACGGAGATCCTGACCGTGCTGGGTCGACTGCGGCAGGAACACGGCTTTCGCTTCCGCGCATTCCACGACCTCGATCCGGGGCGGCTCGCCGCCATCACCGGCCTCGATCCGGAGGCCGCCGCCCTCGCCCTGAGGCGCCAGGCAAGCGAGCCCCTGGAGTGGAAGGACAGTCCCGCGCGACTGGATCGGTTCCGGGAGCTCCTCCGCCAGGAGGGGCTGGAACTGGTCCGCGGTGGGCGCTTCCTCCACGTGCAGGACCCGGCCTGCGACAAGGGCCGGGCCATGCTCTGGCTGCTCGGTCTCTATGCCCGGCACCGGGGCGCCGCGGTGCGATCCATTGCCCTGGGCGACAGCGAGAACGACCGGCAGATGCTGGAGCTGGCCGACGTGGCGGTGGTCGTTCCGGGGGCCGCCGGCGAGCGGCTGTCGCTGCAGCGCCGGGAAGGTGTGGTGGTGGCGCCGGCACCGGGGCCGGCAGGATGGGCCAGGGCCCTCTCGCGGCTCCTGGGACTGGACCGGCAGGCCTCGCACCGGCCCTGACCTGGTCAGGGAATCCCGCATGACGACTGGCGGAATGGCCGCTCCGCTTCCATACTAGGACGACCGCCAGGTGGAGGACCGGGATGACCGATTTCTTTCAGAACGGGGTGGTTACCACCCTGCACAACCTGACCGAACGCAGCGTCGAAGAACTGGAGCGGGAGCTGATGATCTACCGCCAGCGCTGCCCCATGGGACTGGTGATCCCCTGCCTCTACTCCGAGCTCGGGACCCCCGCGCTGGCCAGCATCGTCGACACCCTGTGCCAGGTGGAATACCTCGAGGAGATCATCATCGGCCTGGACCGTGCCGATGAGGACCAGTTCCGCCATGCCCGCGAATACTTCTCCCGCCTGCCGCAGCAGCATCGCATCCTCTGGCACGACGGTCCCGTCATGAAGAGCCTGGCCCGGACACTCGGCGAGCAACATCTGGCGCCCGAAGAGCCCGGCAAGGGCCGCAACGTCTGGTACTGCATCGGTTACCTGCTGGCCGCCGGCCGCAGCAGGATCATGGCGGTGCACGACGCCGACATCATCACCTATGACCGGGGCCTGCTGGCCCGGCTGCTCTACCCCACCGCCCAGCCCCATTTCAGCTACACCTTCTGCAAGGGCTATTACGCGCGCTTCTCGGAGAACCGCCTCAACGGCCGGGTCTGCCGCCTCCTGGTGACCCCCCTGCTGCGCGCCCTGCGGCGCATCTTCGATCCGGTGCCCTATCTCGAATACCTGGACAGTTTCCGCTATCCGCTATCGGGTGAATTCTCCATCAAGACCTATGCCCTGCAGGACCTGCGCATCCCCTGCGACTGGGGCCTGGAGATCGGGATCCTCTCGGAGGTCTACCGCAACTACTCCACCAAGCGCCTGTGCCAGGTGGAGATCAGCCACCGCTACGATCACAAGCACCAGGAGCTCTCGGAGCAAGACTTCGAGCGCGGGCTGGCCCGGATGAGCAATGACATCTGCAAGGCCGTGTTCCGCAAGCTGGCGACCCTGGGTTACGTCTTCTCGCCAGGCACCTTCCGGACCATCAAGGCGACCTACTATCGCATCGCGCTCGACTTCATCCGCAGTTACTACCACGATGCCAGGATGAACGGCCTGCGACTGGACCGGCATGAAGAGGAGAAGGCCGTGGAAGTCTTCGCCGAGAGCATCATGCGGGCCGGCGACACCTTCCTGGAGAATCCCATGGAGACACCCTTCATACCCAGCTGGGACCGGGTCAGCAGCGCCCTTCCGGAGTTCTACGAGGAACTCTACTCCCTGGTCGAGGAAGACAACGACTGATCCGGGCCGCTGAAGGTCCCCGGGGTGACCCGTCCCAGCCAGCGATAGCGGCAGGGCCTCACCTCCAGCCCTGACAGGGCTACCGGCTCTCCCGTGGCCAGATCGTGCCACCCCTCGTCGCTGACCGTCTCCGCCAGGGCCGCCCCGTCCACCAGCACCGGGCGCAGGGTGACATTGTGCAGGGCGAGCACCTCCTGCCGACACCAGCGGGCCCGGCGCAGGACTGCAAACAGCGCCGGCCCCAGGTCCAGGACCTCCTGCGGCACCTCGGGGTCCATCGCCTCCGCCTCGCGACGGATACGCAGCAGCTTCTGCATCCCCCGAAAGACCCTCGACTGGAGTGAGGCGCGATTGTCCAGCAGGGTGTCGAGCTCCCCGACCTGCCATTTGCGGCGGTTGATGGATCGGGTGTGACCGGTCGATTCGACCAGGTCGAAGGCATTGGGCGTGCCGGTCAGGACATGGACATAGACCGCTGGCACTCCCTGCAGGGCCAGCATGATCGCCTGCGAGCAGAGACAGCGCTCCACCTGGAGGGTATCCCCGCCCCGGCGGGTCCCGGCCATGGCATCGAACCAGGAGATATTGATCTCGTAGGGTACCTCGTCGCCCCCGTCGGAGCGGAAGCTGACAAAGCCGCCGAAGCGGCGCATCGAATCGATGAGGTCCTGCAGGTCGCGCCGCGGCAGGATCCGTTCCACCGGGCGCAACCCGATGCCGTCGTGCGAGGCAGTGAAATTGAGGAAGGTGCAGCCGGCCGGGGGCGGCTCCAGACGGCGCGCCCACGCAGTCAGGCGGCTGCTGTCAGCCCGGTTGAGGGTGTGCAGGATCAGCGGTGGCAGGGCGAACTGGTAGACCATGTGCGCCTCGTTGCCGTCACCGAAATAGCGGATGTTCTCCCGGTGGGGGACGTTGGCCTCCACCAGCAGCGAGACGTGGGGGGCGGCGATACGCAGGGCGCGGTTGAAGAGCCTGACCAGCTCGTGGGTGCGGGGGAGGTTGAAGCAGGTGGTCCCCGGCTCCTTCCACAGGTAGGGGACCGCGTCGAGACGGAGATAGCGTGCTCCCTGGGTCACATAGAAGAGCATGATGTCGATCATCTCCAGCAGCACGGCCGGATTGGCGTAGTTGAGGTCGATCTGGTCATCGCTGAAGGTGGTCCAGAGGTACCGGTAGCCCTGATGGGTCTGTACCTCGGTGACGAGCGGGGTGGAGCGGGGGCGCACCACCTTCGAGAGGTCGGCATCGGGGTCCACCTCGATGAAGAAGTGGCGGTAGGGCTCGACATCGTTGAGAAAGTCGTGAAACCAGAGGCTCTGGCGGGAGACGTGATTGAGCACCAGGTCCACCATCAGACGGTACTCTCCGGCCAGGGCATGGATATCGTCCCAGTCGCCGAGTTCTGGATTGACGCGCCGGTAGTCGATCACCGAGAAGCCGTCATCGGAGCTGTAGGGGAAAAAGGGGAGCAGGTGGACTCCGTTCACCGCCTTGCCCACGCGCCGGGAGAGCCACCGGTGGAGTGACTTGAGCGGCGGAATGTCCGGGGAGAGGACAGTATCTCCATAGGTGATGAGGAGGATGTCCCGGTTGCTCCAGTGCGGCCTGGGCCTCGGGGGGTGCAGCGCGAGATGGGAGCGAAGCTTGCCCAGCAGCGGCTCGAGGGCGTGCGCATCCCCGTAGATGTGGATAAGATGGCGTTCGAGTGCCGCTATCTCCTGAGGCGGCAGGGAAACGGGTCCGGTCATCTGGGATTCAGGGCGATCATTACCGTGGCGACAGGATAACCCATGCGAGCCCTGCTGCTGCTCGCCCATGGCAGCCGCCAGCCGGAGGCGAACGAGGCGGTCGCGCAGCTCGCGGAACGGCTCTCCAGCCGCACCGGCGGCCGCTTCCACGCGGTGCGCCACGCCTTCCTCGAGCTGGCCGCCCCCACCGCCCCTGAGGTGGTCGCCGGTCTGGTCGCGGAGGGGGTCACGCGGCTGGTCATCCTGCCCTATTTCCTGGCACCGGGCCGGCACCTGCGGGAGGACCTGCCGGCGCTGCAGCGGAGGCTGGAGGCGGACCATCCCGGGCTGGAGATCCGGCTTGCCGGGATCCCGGGCCAGGCACCGGGGATGGTCGACCTGCTGCTCGACATCGCCGCAAGGGTCCCCTGATGACACAGGGCGCCGACTCCCTCAGGTCGATCCTCTACGCCCTGGCCGCCAACGTGGCCATCGCCGCGGCCAAGCTGGGCGGGGCCTTCTACACCGGCTCCTCCGCCATGCTGGCCGAGGCGATCCACTCGCTGGCCGACAGCGGCAACCAGCTCCTGCTGCTCTGGGGGCTGAGGCAGTCGCGCCGCCCGCCCACCCCCGAGCACCCGCTGGGGCACGGCAAGGCGATCTATTTCTGGTCCTTCATCGTCGCCCTGATGCTGTTCAGCATGGGGGGACTGTTCTCGATCTACGAGGGTGTCCACCGGCTGCAGGGGGCGGAAGGACTGCACGACCCCTGGGTGGCAGTGGCGATCCTCGCCTTCGGTATCGCCGCCGAGGGCCTCTCCCTGGCCGGCTGCCTGAAGGAGGTGGCGAAGCTGCGCCGCGGGCGCAGTCTGTGGCGCTGGTTCCGGGAGACCCGCCACAGTGAGCTGATCGTGGTGGTGGGCGAGGACCTGGCGGCCCTGACCGGGCTCTCCTTCGCCCTGCTCGCGGTGCTGCTGGCGATCCGGACCGGGGACCCCAGCTACGACGCCGCCGGCAGCATCGCCATCGGCGTGCTGCTGATCCTCGTGGCCCTCGCGGTCGCGGCCGAGGTGCACAGCCTGCTCCTGGGCGAGAGCGCCGATCCGGCCCTGGAACGGGCGATCCGCAGGGAGCTCGAGGCCTGCGAGGAGGTGGAGGAGGTGCTCGGCCTCATCACCCAGCAGCTCGGCAGCGAGGTGATGGTCGCGGTGAAGGCACGCATGCGGCGGCAGGCGGACGACCTGGCCCTGATAGAGGCGATCAACCGCTGTGAACGCAGATTGCGCAGCGCCCTTCCCGAGGTCCGCTGGGTCTTCTTCGAGCCCGATCTGCGCGACTGACGCTCTGCAGACCCCTTTTTCCACTTTCACTTGACCTGGATCAAGGCGACGGTCGGTACCCTGGACGATACTAGCCCTGTCAGGTTCCACAGCCACAGGGGACAATACGATGCCGCACTCGAGTCATTCCACCGCTACCGCTGCCGCAGTGCTCGGCAGTGTCATCCTGCTCTCCGCCCTGCCTGCCGGGGCCGCCGAGAACCCGGAGGAGGTCTATGAGGGGGCACCCTCCCCCATCTCCGAGGCCAAGCATGTGGTGACGCCCGGCGCGCCCGACATGACCGAGGCCGAATTCGAGCGGGCCAAGACCATCTATTTCCAGCGCTGCGCCGGCTGCCACGGCGTGCTGCGCAAGGGTGCGACCGGCAAGCCGCTGACCCCCGACATCACCCAGAAGCGCGGCACCGACTACCTCAAGACCTTCATCACCTACGGCTCCCCGCTGGGGATGCCGAACTGGGGCACCTCCGGAGAACTCAGCCCGGAGGAGATCGACATCATGGCCCGCTATGTCCAGCATGACCCGCCGGTGCCGCCGGAATGGGGCATGAAGGAGATGAAGGCCACCTGGAAGGTGGCGGTGGCGCCCGAACAGCGCCCCACCAGCAAGCAGAACAACCTCAACCTGGACAATCTCTTCTCCGTCACCCTGCGCGATGCCGGCAAGGTCGCCCTGATCGACGGCGACACCAAGGAGATCGTCACCACGGTCAAGACCGGTTACGCGGTCCACATCTCGCGCCTCTCCTCCTCCGGCCGCTATCTGTACGTGATCGGACGTGATGCCAAGATCAATCTGATCGACCTGTGGATGGACCCGCCCACCACCGTGGCCGAGATCAAGGTCGGGCTGGAGGCCCGCTCGGTGGAGACCTCCAAATACGAAGGCTATGAGGACAAGTACGCCATCGCCGGCACCTACTGGCCGCCGCAGTTCGTGGTGATGAACGGCGACACCCTCGAACCGATCAAGATCGTCTCCACCCGCGGCATGACGGTGGATACCCAGGAGTACCATCCGGAGCCCCGGGTGGCGGCCATCGTCGCCTCGCACCAGCATCCGGAGTTCATCGTCAACGTCAAGGAGACCGGCAAGGTCCTGCTGGTCAACTACTCCGACCTGAAGAACCTGACCATCACCAGCATCGACTCGGCCCGCTTCCTCCATGACGGTGGCTGGGACTCGACCAAGCGCTACTTCCTCACCGCCGCCAACAAGTCCAACAAGATCGCGGTGGTCGATTCGAAGGAGCGCAAGCTGGCGGCGATGATCGATGTGGGCAACATTCCGCACCCCGGACGCGGGGCCAACTTCGTCGACCCGCAGTACGGGCCGGTCTGGGCCACCAGCCACCTCGGTGACAACACGGTCGCCGTCATCGGCACCGATCCGGTCGGCCATCCCGACCAGGCCTGGAAGGTGGTGCGCACCCTCAAGGCCCAGGGCGGCGGGTCGCTGTTCATCAAGACCCATCCCCAGTCGAAGAACCTGTGGGTCGACACCCCGCTCAATCCCGACGCCAAGGTCAGCCAGTCGGTGGCGGTGTTCGACATCGAGAACCTGGACAAGGGCTACGAGGTGTTGCCGATCGCCGAATGGGCCGACCTGGGCGAGGGCCCCAAGCGGGTGGTCCAGCCCGAGTACAACAAGGCCGGAGACGAGGTCTGGTTCTCGGTCTGGAACGGCAAGGAGCAGAAATCGGCCCTGGTCATCGTCGATGACAAGACCCGCAAGCTGAAGAAGGTCATCAAGAGCGACCTGCTGGTGACCCCGACCGGAAAGTTCAACGTCTACAACACCCAGCATGACGTCTATTGACAGGATCTGACTTCCTCCCTCCTAATTGGTGCATGCAGGGCGTTCCCACCCGCCCTCATGCACCTTTCTTTTCCGGAGCCTGCATGTTTCCTATCCTGCTCATCCTTCTGCTCCCGGTAGCCCTTCAGGCCGCGGCCGCGCCCATGCCCGAAGGGCGCCAGGCCCGGCTGACGGAACTGCTGCTGGAGGACTGCGGTGCCTGCCACGGCAGGACCCTCAGGGGCGGGCTGGGCCCGGCGCTCACCGCCCGGGCCCTCGAGGGACGCGACCCGGAGACGCTCTTTCTGACCATCCGTGACGGCCGTCCCGGTACCGCCATGCCGCCCTGGGGCCCCTATCTGAAGGAAGAGGAGATCCGCTGGCTGGTGGAGCAGCTGCAACGGGGGGCCATCCATGCCCGCTGACCGGTTGCTGCAAAGGCGGGTTCCCCGATGGCCTGCCGCCACCCTCCTCTGCCTCTGGTCCCTGCTCTGCATGGCCTCCGGCTCCCTGCGGGGGACCGGTGACCTGGGGGTGGTCATCGGTCGCGCCGACGGCAGTCTGACGGTGATCGAGACCACCCACCGGACCGCACTGGGCCGCATCGACGGGCTGGGCGACCTCTCCCACGCCTCGGTAGTCTTTTCCCGTGACGAGCGCTACGCCTACGTCTTCGGCCGCGACGGCGGGCTGAGCAAGGTGGACCTGCTCAGGCGCAGGGTCGAGAAGCGCATCGTACAGGCGGGCAACAGCATCGGCGGGGCCATCTCCCAGGACGGGCGGGTCATTGCCGTCTCCAACTACGAGCCCGGAGGTGTCCGGCTCTTCGATGCCGCCAGCCTGGACCCCGTGGCGGAGATCCCGGCCCGCAGCGGTGAGGGCGGGAAACGCTCCCGCGTCGTCGGGCTGGTGGATGCCCCGGGCGACCGCTTCGTCTTCTCCCTGTTCGATGCCGGAGAGATCTGGCTGGCCGAGGCCGGGGATCCGGGTCAACCCGTCATAACCCGCTTTCCCGGGATCGGCCGCCAGCCCTACGACGGGCTCATCACCCCCGACGGCCGCTACTACATCGCCGGGCTGTTCGGAGAGGACGGCCTGGCCCTGCTCGACCTCTGGCACCCCGAGGCCGGCGTGCGCCGCATCCTCGACCACTACGGCCGCGGGGAACAGGCCCTGCCGGTCTACAAGATGCCCCACCTTGAGGGGTGGGCCCGGGCGGGCGACTACCTCTTCATCCCCGCCGTCGGCCACCACTCCGTGCTGGTCGTGGACCCGCACGAGTGGAAGGAGGTCACCCGCATCGCGCTCCACGGCCAGCCGGTCTTCGCCATGGCGCGTCCGGACGGCCGCCAGGTCTGGGTCAACTTCGCCTTTCCCGACAACGACACCGTGCAGGTGATCGACGTCGACCGCCTGGAGGTGGTGCGGGAGCTGAAACCCGGCCGGGCGGTGCTGCACATGGAATTCACCCCCCGCGGGGAACAGGTCTGGGTCTCGGCCCGGGACGACGACCGGGTGGTGGTCTACGACACCGCCACCTTCGGGGAACTGGCGCGGCTGCCGGTGCCGAAGCCGAGCGGGATCTTCCTCACCGCCCGCGCCCACCGGATCGGACTGTGATGAAGCGGCCAGCCGTCACCCCCGTCGAGGAGTTGCCGGAGCTGGCCCGGCGGCTGCTGGACGAATGGCAGGATGGATTCCCCCTGGTACCTGAGCCCTGGGCGGAGATCGCCGACCGTCTGGGCACCACCGGGGAGG
>RFJX01000259.1 GCA_003694425.1 Gammaproteobacteria bacterium | reverse complement strand
TCAACCCCCCGCTGGTCAACCCCCCGCTGGTCAACATCGCGGTGATGATCTTCGGCTTCAGCAACCAGACCTGGAACGGCACCCCGCTGCCGCCGACCGGGCGCTGGAGCAGGCGCTGCGGGCGGACCTGGCGGCACAGACCATCCGCTGGGGCGAACTGCCCCCGCCCACCCCGGCGCGCCGCTTCGAGGATACCGACCGGGCGCTGGCACGCCTGGATGCCGCCTGCCGCTGCGACTGGGACCGGCTCGATCTCTCGCTCCATGCCAACCGGCGCCTGCTCTTCGATCGCATGATCGCCCTGCGGGACCGGGTGCGCATGGCGGAGGTGGAACGGCACTACCGGCAACTGCGGGAGGCAGGCATCGAGCTGCCGGACTATGTGCTGCTCGCCGCCGGCGACGCCCTGCTCTATCTGCGCCGGCCGGAAGAGGCCGGCGCGCTCTACCGGCGCGTCCTCGACCACGACCCACGCAACTACAATGCCCGCCTGTCGCTGTTCTACGCCCTCGTCGAGCAGGAGCGGCATTACGAGGCGCTGGAGCTGATCGATGCCCTGGCCGCCAGTGAACCGGTCTGGCGGCGCACGGAGGACGGACGCGGTCACCTGCAGAACCCGCGCCGTTTCACCGCCGATCTGACCGCGGCCATGGCCCGCGCCTACGCGGATGACCTCCAGGCCGCCGAGGCACGTCTCGAGGCGATGCTCGATCTCGGCCCCGAGAACACCGAGCTGCAGCAGGAGCTGGCCACGGTCTGGCGCTGGCGCGGCTGGGAGAAACGCGCCTACGAGACCTACCTGCGGCTGCTCCGGCAGGAGCCGGCCCTGACCGGCGCCCGGATCGGCGCGGCCGCCGCCGCCCTGGACCTGCAGCGCTTCCCGGAGGCGGAGCGGCGCACGGAGTCCCTGGCGCGGGAATACCCGGAAAATCTCCACGCGCAGCGCGAGCTGCGCCGCTGGCGCAATCACAACCGCCCGCTCTTCATCGCCGAGACCGGCTATGGCAGTTCCACCGGCGGGACCTTCGGCAGCGAGGAGTGGCTGGGGCAGTTCTGGATCTACTCCTCACCGCTGCGCCACTACTGGCGGCTCTTCGTCCACGACCGCTACGAGGAGGCGCTGTTCGACGAGGGCACCGGCCACAACCACCGCCCCGGGGCGGGACTCGAATACCGCCGGGAGGGAGTGACGCTCTCCGGCGAGCTCTCGGCCGGTACCGCCGACAATGGCGCCGTCGGGCTGGCCCTGAACGGGGCCTGGCGGGTCGACGACCACTGGCGCCTCGGCGCCGCCGCGGAGCTGAACAGCGCCTCCATGCCGCTGCGTGGCCAGCACGCCGGGATCCGCGGTCACCGGCTCGCTGCCAGCGCCGCCTACCGCTGGCACGAATCGCGGGAGGCCGGGGTGGCGCTCGATTACCTGCACATGAGCGACGGCAACAACCGCTATGCCCTCGGGGCCCATCTGCGCCAGCGCCTGCTCACCCGGCCCCTGTGGCGGGTGGAGGGAAGGGTCGATACCTACGCCTCGCACAACACCCTGCGCGGCCCCGTCTACTACAACCCGGAAAACGACCTCGCCGTGGAGGGTTCCCTGGACTCGCGCTGGGTCATGTACCGGCGCTACGAACAGGAGTACGCCCACCGCCTGACCCTCTCCGGCGGCGGCTACTGGGAGACGGGGTTCGCCGGCGACCACACCTGGACCATCCGCTACCAGCATGAATGGAAGTTCTCCGACCGCTTCACCCTTGGCCTGGGCTACAGCCGCGCGCGGCGGGTCTACGACGGCGACGTGGAGTTCCAGACCCGCTATTTCGGCAGTCTGGAGGTGAAGCTGTGAGCATGGCCCGTTCTGCCCGGAGGCTGTCTCTCCTGCTGTGCGCGTGTGCATTCCTTGCCCTGTCCGCGGTCGCCGGCGAGCGGCCCCGGTCGGACTTCGAGGTCCTCTGCTATCACGAGGTCCGGGACGACGTCGTCGGCGACCTGGATCGCGACCCCTACGCGGTCTCCACCGACCACCTGGTGCGGCACCTCAACTGGCTGCGCGATCACGGCTACCGCCCGGTCTCCATCGACGACCTGATTGCCGCCCGCGAGGGCCGGCGGCCGCTGCCGGACAAGGCCGTGCTGCTCACCTTCGACGACGGCTACCGGAGCTTCTACACCCGTATCTACCCGTTGCTGAAACTCTACGGCTATCCCGCGGTGATGGCCCTGGTGACCAGCTGGCTGGAGGCCCCGCCCGGCAGCCGGGTCCTGTACGGAAACGAGTACAAGGCCAGGGAGGAGTTCCTGACCTGGGAGCAGATCCGGGAGATGCAGGCCTCGGGTCTGGTCGAGTTCGCCTCCCACAGTCACGACCTGCACCACGGGATCCAGGGAAATCCCCAGGGCAACGCCATGCCCGCGGCCGTCACCCGGCGCTATGTCCCGGGACGGGGCTACGAGAGCGAGGCGGCCTATCGCGCCCGGGTGAGCGGGGACCTGGCCCGCTCGATGGAGATCATCGAACGGCGCACCGGCCGCCGGCCCCGGGTGATGGTCTGGCCCTACGGGGCCCACACCCTGGAGACGGTGGAGTGGGCCGCCGGGCTGGGCCTGCCGATCACCCTCACCCTGGAGGACGACACTCCGCCCACCCTCGACCACCTGGAGCGGATCGGCCGCCATCTGATCGAGCGCAATCCCGGCGCCGGGACCATCGCCGCCATGCTGCGCCGGGAGCCGGACCGGACTCCCCTGCGGGTGGCCCACGTGGACCTGGACTACCTCTACGACCCGGATCCGGCGGCCCAGGCGGCCAACCTGGACCGGCTCGTCTCCCGCATCTACCGTCTGCAGCCCTCCGCGGTCTTCCTCCAGGCCTACGCCGATCCGGACGGGGACGGGACCGCCGACGCCCTCTACTTCAGGAACCGCCACCTGCCGATGCGCGCCGACCTGTTCAGCCGGGTTGCGTGGCAGCTGCGCACCCGGGCCGGGGTGCAGGTCTATGCCTGGCTGCCGGTCCTGGCCTTCGACCTGCCCGATGCGGCGCTCGCCCGGCGCCTCGGGGTACAGCGCGACGACGGTGAAATACACGCCCCGGGCCGCTACCGCCGCCTCTCCCCCTTCCAGCCCGAGGCGCGGCGCATCATCCGCCAGATCTACGCCGATCTGGGTCGGGCAGCGCGCTTCGCCGGGCTCCTGTTCCACGACGACGCCACCCTGGACGACCACGAGGATGCCGGGCCTGCAGCCCTGCGGGTCTATCGCGAGCAGTGGCACCTGCCGGATAGCCTCGAGGCGCTGCGCGCCGATCCCGCCACTGCTGGTCGCTGGGCGCGGCTCAAGGCGCAATGGCTGACCGACTTCACCCTGGAGCTGGCCGCCGAGGTCCGGCGCTACCAGCCCGCCCTCAGGACCGCCCGCAACCTCTACGCCCGTGCCATCCTCGAGCCGGAGAGCGTCGCCTGGCTGGGTCAGGACTACCGGGATTTCCTCCGTGCCTACGACTACACGGCGGTGATGGCGATGCCCTACATGGAGGGTGCCCGGGAACCTCTGCGCTGGCTCGACCGGCTGGCGGACCGGGTCCTGGCCCTGGGTAATGATGCCGCCCGGCATACCCTGTTCGAGCTGCAGGCAAGGGACTGGCGCAGCGGCAGGACCGTCCACCTCTCTGAACTGGAGGCCTGGATCAACCTGCTGCGCAACCGGGGCATCCGCCACCTCGGCTACTATCCGGACGATTTCATCGCCGGCCAGCCACCGCTGCAGCCACTCCATTCCCTGATCTCGGTCAGCGACTACCCTTACCCCCGTCCCTGAGCCGCTGTCACCGGTCGGTGACACCCTCCTTGGGCCGCCCGCCGGCGGGATTGTGAACTGCGTCACACTTCTGGCAATGGATCGCGAACTCCGTCACAGATCCCCACTCAAAGACACCAGGCATGAATAATGCATATATTAATAACAGATTGATTGCAAAGGAGTACCAGAGGCTCAAGTCATGGCGCTGCCGGTCGATAGACCTGAAGGAGAGGGACCCGCGGGCCCCGCCACCTTGACCAAGAACAACAATGAACTGGATCAAGACACTGCACGACGCCCTGTTCGGCTTCGCCTTCTACTACCCGCTGTTCATGGCCTACCTGTGGATGGTGGGCGGGATCTGGTATTTCCTCCACTGGGAGCGCCGCGACCGCGCCCGCGGCATCGACAACCCGCCGCCGCTGCCTGAGTATCCGCCGGTCTCCATCCTCGTCCCCTGTCACAACGAGGGGGAGAACGTGCGCGAGACCATCGCCTGGGCACTGGCCCAGCGCTATCCCGACTTCGAGGTCATCGCCATCAACGACGGCAGCAGCGACGAGACCGGCGCCATCCTCGATCAGCTCTGTGAGCAACACGCCCGGCTGCGGGTGGTCCACCTGGCGGAGAACCAGGGCAAGGCAGTGGGCCTGATCACCGGGGCGCTGCTCTCGCCCAACGAGTTCCTGGTCTGCATCGACGGTGACGCCCTGCTGGATCCCAACGCGGTGCAGTGGATGATGCGCCACTTCATCACCGGGCCCAGGGTCGGGGCGGTGACCGGTAACCCCCGGATCCGCAACCGCTCCACCCTGCTGGGCAAGGTCCAGGTCGGTGAATTCTCCTCCATCATCGGACTCATCAAGCGGGCCCAGCGCATCTACGGGCGGATCTTCACCGTCTCCGGGGTCATCGCCGCCTTCCGCAAGTCGGCCCTGCACCGGGTGGGCTACTGGAGCGACGACATGATCACCGAGGACATCGACATCTCCTGGAAGCTGCAGCTCGATCACTGGGACGTGCGCTATGAGCCGAACGCCCTGTGCTGGATCCTGATGCCGGAGACCCTGAAGGGGCTGTGGCGCCAGCGGGTCCGCTGGGCCCAGGGCGGGGCCGAGGTCCTGCTGAAGTATTTCCGCGACCTCTTCAACTGGCGCAAGCGCCGCATGTGGGCGGTCTATCTGGAGCTGGCCACGAGCATCTTCTGGGCCCACGTGATCGGCGTCACCGTGCTGCTGTGGGGCGCCGGCAAGCTGGTCGAACTGCCGGAGATCCTCCGCGTCCCGACCCTGCTGCCGGGCTGGACCGGGGTGGTGCTGGGTTTCACCTGCCTGCTCCAGTTCCTCGTCTCGCTGCTGATCGACAGCCGCTACGAACAGGGCAACAAGCGTTACCTCTACTGGATGATCTGGTACCCCATGGCCTACTGGGTCCTCAACATGACCACCACCATCGCCGGGCTCTACCGGGCCATCACCCGCAGGCGGGGGAGCCGGGCGGTGTGGGTGAGCCCGGACCGCGGGCTCGGCACGGAGCAGGCGTCATGAGGCGCGACCTCGTCATCGAGCGTCCGGAGCTGCAGGACTGGCGCAGCCGCTACGGCTACGGCCTGCTCACGCTGCTGGCCTGGCTGGCCTATGTCTATCTCTGGCTGCCGCTGATCAGCCTGGCCGCCTGGTCACTGGGGATCCAGCTCTTCTACCGGCACATGATCGTGCTCGAGGGTTACAAGGGGCTGTTGGAACTGCTCGGTATCTACGCCGCCGTCATCGCGCTGCTCTCGGGCATCTACCTGGGCTGGGCGATCTACAACTGGCTGCGCTTTCGCGGGGTGGACCGGCGCCAAGGCATGCCGCCCGTGACCACGGAGGAGCTGGCGACGCGATTCGGGATCGATCCTGCGCAGCTGGAGGCCTGTCAGCAGACCAGGCGGCTGCGGGTCCACCACGACAAGGAGGCCCGGATCACCGCCATCGACCGGCTCGAGCCGGTCAAGCACCTGCCGGTCCTCCACCGGCCCGTGGACACAGTCGTGGAGGGCAGGACACGCGTGGCCTGACCGGGGCCGCCCTGCTCCCTGTCCGGTCCGGCGGTCCTCACCCCAGGGAGGCAGGGACCTCGCCGTAGCTCTCGCGGTAGCGCTGCAGGGCCAGATCCAGATCGAACTGGTGGTTCTGGGTGCCGTGGTGTTCGACCTTGATGGCCCCGAGCACCGCCGCCAGGCGCGCGGTGACCTCCCAGGGGATCCCCCGCTCCAGGCCGTAGAGCAGGCCGGCGCGGAAGGCGTCGCCGCAACCGGTGGGGTCCAGCACCGTGCCCACCCGGGCGGCCGGCACCTTCAGGCAGCCCTCCCGGGCGTGAACCTCGGCCCCCTCCCCGCCACGGGTGACCACCAGGGCCTCCACCTGTTCCAGCACCCGCGCCTCGCTCCAGCCGGTCCGGTCGTGCATGAGCTGCCACTCGTAGTCGTTGACCGTGACCCAGGTGGCGAGATGGATGAATTCCTTGAGTTCGTCGCCGTTGAACATCGGCAGGCCCTGGCCGGGATCGAAGATGAAGGGTATGCCGGCCTCGGCGAACTGGCGGGCATGCTCGATCATGCCCTCCCTCCCGTCCGGGGCGACGATGCCGATCCTGACCCCCACCGCCTCCTCCACCCGGTTGTGATGGGCGAAGTTCATCGCCCCGGGATGGAAGGCGGTGATCTGGTTGTCGTCCAGGTCGGTGGTGATGAAGGCCTGGGCGGTGAAGGCCTCCTCGATCACGGTGAGGTGGCTGGTGTCGATGCCGCACTGGTCCAGCCAGCGGGCATAGGGCTCGAAGTCGCTTCCCACCGTACCCATCGGCAACGGCGTGCCGCCGAGCTGCTTCAGATTGTAGGCGATGTTGCCGGCGCAGCCGCCGAACTCGCGGCGCAGTTCCGGGACCAGGAAGGAGACGTTGAGGATGTGGATCTTGTCGGGCAGGATGTGGTTCCGGAAGCGGTCGGGAAAGACCATGATGTTGTCATAGGCGAAGGAACCGCAGATCAGTGCGGACATTTTCTGACCTCCTCGGAGATGGTGGGCCGGTTCAGGACCCGACGGACTCTTCCCTGGGAGCCAGCTCCCGGGGCAGGCTGAAGACCACCTTCTCCGGGATGCCGTCGAGCTCCCGCACCTCGAAGCCGTCGAGGGCGCGCAGACGATCGATCACCTGGCGCACCAGGACCTCGGGGGCGGAGGCCCCGGCCGTCACCCCGATCCGTTTCCTGCCCTCCAGCCAGGCGGGGTCGATCTCGTCGGGCCCGTCTATCAGGTAGGCCGGGATCCCATGCTTCCTGGCGATCTCCTGCAGGCGGTTGGAATTGGAGCTGTTGCGGGAACCGACCACCAGTACCAGGTCGCAGGTCTGCGCCAGCCGCTTCACCGCGTCCTGCCGGTTCTGGGTCGCGTAGCAGATGTCTTCCTTCTTGGGTCCGTGGATCTTCGGGAAGCGGCGGCGCAGGGCGTCGATCACCTGGGCGGTGTCGTCCATCGAGAGGGTGGTCTGGGTGACGTAGGCCAGGTGTTCCGGGTCCTTGACCTCAAGCCGCTCCACATCCTCCACCGATTCCACCAGGTACATGCCGCCGACGCCGTCCTCCCGCTTGTACTGGCCGAGGGTCCCCTCCACCTCGGGGTGGCCGGCATGGCCGATGAGGATGCACTCGCGGCCCTCCTCCTGGTAGCGGTCGACCTCCATGTGGACCTTGGTCACCAGCGGGCAGATGGCGTCATAGACCTTGAGCTCTCGCCTGGCCGCCTCCTCGCGCACCGCCTTGGCCACCCCGTGGGCGCTGAAGATCACCACCGCGCCGTCCGGCACCTCGTCCAGCTCCTCCACGAAGACCGCCCCCTTCTGGCGCAGGCCGTCCACCACGAACTTGTTGTGGACCACCTCGTGGCGCACGTAGACCGGGCTGCCGAACAGCTCCAGGGCGCGTTCTACGATACCGATTGCGCGATGGACGCCGGCGCAGAAGCCGCGGGGATTGGCCAGCTGGATCTCTCTCATCGGGGACTCGTGATGGCAAGGAAACTGCCGGAACCCTACGGCGTGGCCGGTTCCCTGTCAACCATGCCCGCCGGCCGCGGGGCGGGCCGGCTTCAGCGGTCCGGCGGCCGCCTCCGCTGCAGCAGCAGGCCATCGAGGATCAGCATCACGGCACCGGCGCTGATGGCGGAGTCGGCCAGGTTGAAGGCCGGCCAGTACCAGTCCCGGTAGTGCCAGACGATGAAGTCCACCACCTTGCCGTGGAGCAGACGGTCGATGAGATTGCCTGCTGCCCCGCCCAGAACCAGGGCCAGCGCCGCGGGGACCCAGCGCTCGCCCGGCCGACAGTGCCGCAGCCAGGCGACCAGCACCGCGCCGATGACCAGCGCCAGCGCCACGAACAGCCAGCGCTGCCAGCCACCGGCCCCGCTGAGGAAGCTGAAGGCCGCGCCGCGGTTGTACATCAGGGTCAGATCGAACCAGGCGGTCAGGGTGACCGGCTGATGGGGGTCGAGCAGCCGCGTGGCCAGCCACTTGCTGAGCTGGTCCAGCGCCACCACCACCGCCGACAGCCAGAGCCAGCGCAGCCCCCATCCGGTGCCCTCAGGCATAGCGGCGCTGTTCGCCCTCGCCCTCGACATTCTCCACGCAGCGCCCGCACAGTTGCGGGTGACGCGGGTCCGCCCCCACGTCCTCGCGGTGGTGCCAGCAGCGCACGCACTTGGGATGCTCCGACGGGGTGACCTGGATCCAGAGCCCCTCGATCTCCTCGGCGGGGGCGGCGGTGTCGGGCCGGCCGTCGGCCCGATGGAGGCGGGCATCGGAGGTGATGAGGACGAAGCGCAGCTCATCCTCCAGGGCGTCCAGGGTGGAATGCCAGGGTTCCCCGCACCAGATGTCCACTTCCGCGTCCAGAGAGGAGCCGATCCCGCCGGCGGCGCGTACCGTCTCCAGCGCCCGGTTGACCTCGCCGCGGACCCGGATCACCCGCTGCCAGTAGTCGTGGCCGAAGGTCCCCTCCTCCGGCAGCGGGGCCAGCGCCTCGTACCAGGTGGCGGTGAAGACATGCGCGTCGCGCCGGCCCGGGATGTACTCCCAGATCTCGTCGGCGGTAAAGCTGAGGATCGGCGCCAGCCAGCGCACCATCGCCTCGATCACGTGGTAGAGCGCGCTCTGGGCCGAGCGGCGCGCCAGGGAGTCGGCCCGGGTGGTGTACTGGCGGTCCTTGATGATGTCGAGGTAGAAGCCGCCCAGTTCCACGGCGCAGAAGCGGTGGACGTGCTGGTAGATGCGGTGGAACTCGAAGTCGCGATAGGCCACGGTGATCGACTCCTGCAGCCCGTGCGCGTGGCCGACCGCCCAGCGGTCGAGCGGCAGCATCCGGTCGACGGGGATCAGGTCGGTGGCCGGATCGAAGCCGTGGAGATTGGCCAGCAGGAAGCGGGCGGTGTTGCGGATCCGGCGGTAGGCGTCGGCCATGCGCCTGAGGATCTCGTCGGAGACCGCCATCTCCCCGCTGTAGTCGGTGGCCGCCACCCACAGCCGCAGGATGTCGGCGCCCAGCCGATCCACCACCTGCTGCGGCTCCACCACGTTGCCCTTCGACTTGGACATCTTGTGACCGGAGGCATCGACGGTGAAACCGTGGGTCAGCACCCCGCGATAGGGCGCGCAGCCGTTGATCGCGACCGAGGTGAGCAGGGAGGACTGGAACCAGCCCCGGTGCTGATCCGACCCCTCGAGATAGAGGTCGGCCGGGAAGCCCAGCTCCGGCCGCTGGCGCAGCACCGTCTCGTGAGTGACCCCGGAATCGAACCAGACATCGAGGGTGTCGGTGACCTTCTCGTAGTCGGCGGCCTCCTCGCCCAGCAGCTCGGCCGGGTCGAGTTCGAACCAGGCATCGATGCCGTGGCGCTCTACCCGCAGCGCCACCTCCTCGATGAGGGTGGCGGTCTCCGGGTGCAGTTCGCCACTCTCCCGGTGCACGAACAGGGCGATGGGCACGCCCCAGAAGCGCTGCCGCGAAATGCACCAGTCGGGGCGGTTCTCGACCATCGCACGGATCCGCTCTTCGCCCCATTCGGGCCGCCACCGGACCTGGCCGATCGCCTCCAGTGCCCTTTCCCGCAGGCCCTTCGCATCCATGCTGATGAACCACTGGGCGGTGGCGCGGAAGATGATCGGGATCTTGTGGCGCCAGCAGTGGGGATAGCTGTGGCAGACCCGCTCCTCGTGCAGGAGGGCACCGCGGGCCTTGAGGGTGGCGATGACCTGGTCGTTGGCCTCGAACACATTCAGGCCACCGAAAAGCGGGGTATCGGGCAGGAAGCGGCCGTCATCGCCCACCGGGTTCTCCACCGGCAGGTGATAGCGCAATCCCGTGGCATAGTCCTCCTGGCCGTGTCCCGGGGCGATGTGGACCGCGCCGGTGCCGGCCTCCAGGGTGACGTGATCGGCCAGGACCACCGGCACCTCGCGCTCCAGGAAGGGGTGCCGGAGCATCAGCCCCTCGAAGTCCTCGCCCCGGCCATAGGCCAGGACGTGGTAGCGGTCGATGTCGAAGCGCATCATGCACTCCTTCAGCAGCCCCTCGGCGATCAGCAACCGCTCCGGGCCCTGGGGCCCCTCGCACTGGACCAGGGAATACTCCAGTTCCGGATTGAACGCCACCGCCTGATTGGCCGGCAGGGTCCAGGGCGTGGTGGTCCAGATCACCACCGAGACCGGTCCCTCGCCCTCGTGGCCGTTGATGTGATGGCAGCGCGCCATCAGCGCCTCCTCCTCCAGCACCTCGAAGCGCACATCGATGGCCGGGGAGTCCTTCTCCTCGTACTCCACTTCCGCCTCGGCCAGGGCGGAGCGGCAGTCGGTGCACCAGTGCACCGGCTTGAAGCCCTTGCGCAGGTGACCCGCCCGCGCGATCTTGCCGAGGGCCCGGATGATCCCGGCCTCGGTCTCGAAGTCCATGGTCAGATAGGGCCGGTCCCAGTCCCCGAGTACCCCCAGACGAATGAAGTCCTCGCGCTGACGGCCCACCTGGCGGGCGGCATAGGCGCGGCAGGCATCGCGGAACCGGGCCGGGTCGACCGACTCCCCCGGCTTGCCCAGGCTCTTCTCCACCTGCAGCTCGATCGGCAGGCCGTGACAGTCCCAGCCCGGCACATAGGGGGCGTCCATCCCGTCCAGGGTCCGGGCCTTGACGATGATGTCCTTGAGGACCTTGTTGACCGCGTGGCCGATATGGATGTCGCCGTTGGCATAGGGGGGGCCGTCGTGGAGGATGTAGCGCGGGGCGCCCGCCCGCAGCTCCCGCAGCCGGTCGTAGAGACGCTCCTCGCGCCAGCGGGCCAGCCGCTCGGGTTCGCGCTGCGGCAGATTGCCGCGCATCGGGAAATCGGTATGCGGGAGATTGAGGGTCTTCTTGTAGTCGTTCACTTTGTCGTTCCTGGCTCGGTTCTCTGGACCGTCTCGCGCGCCCGGGAGACATCCTCGTCTATCTGCCGCCGCAGCGACTCGAAGTCGGCGAAGGGGCGCTCCTCGCGGATCTTTTCGATCAGCTCCACCTTCACGTGCCGACCGTAACACTCCCGGTCGAAATCGAACAGGTGTACCTCCAGCAGCAGGCGATCATCCTCGATCACCGGCCTGCGGCCGATATAGGCGGCGCCGTAGTGCGGCCCCTCCTCCAGTCCCAGCACCCTCGCCGCGAAGATCCCGGTCACCGGGGATCGGCGCCGGCGCATGGCGATATTGATGGTGGGATAGCCGATCTCGCGCCCCCGCCGGAATCCCTGCTGGACCCTTCCGCTGATATGGTAGGGGTGGCCCAGCAGCCGTTCCGCCGCGGCGATCCGCCCCGCCTCCAGCAGGCCGCGGATGCGCGTGCTGCTGACCCGCTGACCATCGACCAGGCAGCTGCTGGC
>RFJX01000030.1 GCA_003694425.1 Gammaproteobacteria bacterium | reverse complement strand
GCCGCCGGTGGTCCTGATCAACACCGACGAGGAGGTCGGCAGCCGGGAGTCGACCCGCCATATCCGGCGGCTGGCGCGGATCGCCGACCGCTGCCTGGTGCTGGAGCCCTCGCTCGGTCCCGAGGGCCGGCTCAAGACCGCGCGCAAGGGGGTGGGGCGCTTCACCATCACCATCCGCGGGCGCGCGGCCCATGCCGGGCTCAATCCGGAGGAGGGGGCGAGCGCCATCCTGGAGCTCTCCCACGTGATCCAGAAGCTGTTCGCCCTCAACGACCCGGAACGCGGGGTGACGGTCAATGTCGGCATGATCGACGGCGGCCTGCGGGCCAATGTGATCGCCCCGACCAGCGAGGCGACGGTCGACGTGCGGGTGCTGCAGCGGGAGGATGGCGAGCGGATCGAGCGAATCATCCACGGCCTCCGGCCAGAGACCGAAGGGGTCACCATCGAGGTGCGGGGCGGGATCGGCCGCCCGCCGATGGAACCGACCGAGGGCAATCGCCGGCTCTGGCGGCTGGCCCGGGAGGCGGGTGAGGTGCTGGGGCTGGAACTGGAGGAGGGGATCGCCGGCGGGGGCTCCGACGGCAATACCACCAGCCTTTACGCCCCCACTCTCGACGGCCTTGGGCCGGTGGGCGACGGCGCCCATGCCAGGCATGAACACGTCCGGCTGGAGCACCTGGCGGAACGGACCGCGCTGCTGGCCGCCCTCCTGCTGGCCCCCCCGCTGATGCACCGGGAAGTGGCCTGCGCATGAGCATCTTCTGCGCCTCCGTGACCCGGATCTCGGACCTCGAGCGGCTCGACTTCGGCCTGCGCGAACTGCCGCTGGAGCAGTGGCAGGATGGCGACTACGTGGTCTGCAGGGTGACGGTCCCGCCCGGAGGACTGCGGGCGGTCGAACTCTCCAGCGGGCGCCTGGCGCAGGCGATGGACGGCGACGTGGTCGTGGGGGCGCTGGGCCGGCGCGCCGCCACCCTGGAGGTGGTCGGGGACTGGCGGGCCAGTGACGGGGTCCGGCTCGACCTCATGACGCCGGCCGGCCTGATCGGCCGCATTACCTCGCAATCCCGCTTTCTCCAGCCCCTCATCCAGCTCGAATATCTGGGCCATGCCTCCCGCGGAGAGGAACGGCTCGGCATGGGACAGTTCGTCGCCGACCTCGACCAGAAGGAGTTCCAGTTGCCGGTGGTGCTGATCGTGGGCACTTCGATGTCGGCCGGCAAGACCACCACCGCGCGCATCGTCACCAACCGCCTGAAGGCCGCCGGCCGCCGGGTGGTGGCCGCGAAGTTCACCGGGGCCGCCCGCTATCGCGACATCCTGAGCATGCGGGATGCCGGAGCCGAAAGGGTCTGCGACTTCGTCGATGCCGGCCTGCCCTCGACGGTGTGTCCGGCAGAGGTGTTCCGTTCCGCAGTCGGACAGATGCTCGCGATCCTGGCCGCGCATCCGGCCGATGTCGCGGTCATCGAGGCGGGTGCCTCACCCCTCGAGCCCTACAATGGCGCCCTGGCGATGGAACTGCTCGCCCCCTGGATCCGGGTGGAGATCCTCTGCGCCTCGGACCCCTATGCGGTTGCGGGGGTGGTACAGGCCTTCGAACGCCGGCCCGATCTGGTCGCCGGGGGCGCCGCCAACACCTCGGCCGGCATCGGACTGGTGCAGCGTCTGACCGGCCTGGAGGCACTGGATCTGAGCGATCCGGCCAGCTACGAGGCCCTGGACCGAATGCTCCGCGACCTGCTGGGCACCCCCTGACGCAGGGTTGCCGCGGCCTGCCCGCGATCCCGATGGCAGAGTCGCGATGCCTGCCCGGTCCGCTCCGCCGGGCGGGATCCATTCCCCTCTCCGGCTGGCAGGTTTTCTGCTGGTCCGTCAGCCTGGAGTATCATGGCGCGCATGATCCACATGGCCGGGAACGGCGCCCAGTTCCGGATGCCGGGGTCGTACCGGCATACCTGCACGCCGCTCATGACTGCAAGGCCCGCTACCGGGTGGTCCGCGTTGCGCACGGGGAGGGAGGCGGATGGCTGAGGCGTCACCGGCCTTTGATCCCGATTGCCGCCGCTGCCCCCGCCTGGCCGCCCATCTGGAGGCCGTCAGGCGGGCCTTCCCCGGCTATCATGCCGCCCCGGTCCCGCCCTTTGGCGCTGCCCGGCCGCGTCTGCTGATCGTGGGGCTGGCACCGGGCATGCACGGGGCAAACGCCACCGGCCGGCCCTTCACCGGCGATTTCGCGGGGATCCTGCTCTACCGGACGCTGCACGAATTCGGTTACGCCAGTGCGGCCCGATCCCGATCCGGCGACGACGGCCTTGTCCTCGAGGGTTGCCGGATCACGAACGCGGTGAAGTGTCTGCCGCCACAGAACCGCCCGAGCACGGCGGAGGTCCATACCTGCAACGACTTCCTGCGCCGTGAGCTGCAGGAGATCGGGTCCGGAGCGGTGGTCCTGGCGCTTGGGGGGATCGCCCACAAGGCGGTCCTGCGCGCCCTGGGAGAGCGACAGTCGGCCTGGCCCTTCGCCCATGGCGTCGTGCACCGCATCCCCGGAGCCCCGGTACTGGTCGACAGCTATCACTGCAGCCGTTACAACACCCAGACGGGAAGACTCACCCCGGAGATGTTCCGACAGGTATTTCACACCATCGACGACCTGCTCTCATGAAGGCGGAGAAACCCGATCCGAAATCCTTGCTCGATCG
The DNA here is from genome assembly GCA_003694425.1 of Gammaproteobacteria bacterium. GTDB lineage: Bacteria > Pseudomonadota > Gammaproteobacteria > J113 > J113 > J113. The sequence continues at coordinate 4,842 of RFJX01000030.1, read as the reverse complement.
GGCCCCGGCCGCGCCCGGTGTCTACCGCATGCTGGACGGCGAGGGGACCGTCCTCTACGTCGGCAAGGCGCGCAATCTGCGCCGGCGCCTGGCCAGCTACCTGCGCCCCCCGGCCCGGCTCGACCCCAAGACCCGCGCGATGATGGGACAGATGGCCACAATCGAATTCACGGTCACGCATACCGAGGACGAGGCGCTGCTGCTGGAGAACAACCTGATCAAGGAATACCGGCCGCGCTACAACGTCCTGTTGCGGGACGACAAGAGCTATCCCTGGATCCATGTATCGACCGATCAGCCCTTTCCCCGCCTCTCCTTCCATCGCGGCGCCCGCAGGGGGAAGGGGCAGTACTTCGGCCCCTATCCCAGTGCAGGCGCGGTACGCACCACCCTGGCCCTGTTGCAGAAGCTGTTCCGGGTACGGCTCTGCGAGGACAGCTTCTTCCGCAACCGGAGCAGGCCCTGCCTGCAGTACCAGATCCGGCGCTGCACGGCACCCTGCGTCGGCCTGATCGGGCAGGCCGGCTATCGGCAGGACGTGGAGGACGCGATGGATTTCCTGAGGGGGCGCAGCGAGCAGGTGATCGAGGCCCTCGTCGGGCGGATGGAGGAGGCGGCCGGCGAACTGGAGTTCGAACGCGCTGCCCGTCTCCGGGACCAGATCGCCGCCCTGCGCCGGGTGCAGGAGCGGCAGTATGTCACCACCGGTTCGGGTGAGGTCGATGTCGTTGCCTGCGCCACCGCCGAGGGGAGAGCCTGTATCGGTCTCTATTCGATCCGGGGTGGCCGGGGACTGGGGCACCGCGCCATCTTTCCCTCCCAGGGGGCGGATGCCAGCGTGCCCGAGCTCATCTCCGCCTTCCTCTCGCAGCACTATCTCGGCAGGGGCAGCGAGCCGCCACCCCTGATCCTGGTCCAGGAACTTCCCGCGGAGAGGGAGTTGCTGGAGCAGGTCTTCAGCGAGCGCAGCGGTCGCCGGGTCCGGATCACAAGGCCCCTGCGCGGAGAGCGCCGCCGCTGGCTTGACCTGGCCCGGGACAACGCCGCCGTGAGCCTGGCCCATCGCCAGAGCGGATCCGAGGCGCTCGGCCGCCGCCTCGCCGCCCTCAAGGAGCTGGTCGGGCTGGAGCGGGCGATCGGGCGCATCGAATGCTTCGACATCAGCCACACCCGGGGCGAGGCGACCGTCGCCTCCTGTGTGGTGTTCGGCCCGGAGGGAGCGGTCAAGTCCGCCTGGCGGCGCTTCAACATCGAGGGGGTCGCCCCCGGTGACGACTATGCCGCTATGCATCAGGCGCTCAGCCGCCGCTTCCGCCGGTTGCGGGACGAAGAGGCCTCTCTGCCGGATCTGCTGCTGATCGACGGTGGGGCAGGCCAGGTGGGGGCCGCGTGCAGGGCCCTGGCAGAGCTGGGAACGGATGGCGTGCAGGTCCTGGGGGTTGCCAAGGGGCCGGAACGACGCCCCGGCCTGGAGACCCTGATCCTCTCGCAGGGAGAGGGGCGCGAGGAACTGAGGCTGCCTCCCGATTCACCCGTCCTGCACCTGATCCAGGAGATCCGGGACGAGGCCCACCGCTTTGCCATCACCGGCCACCGCCAGCGGCGGGGCAGGGCCCGGACCCGATCGGCACTGGAGGACCTTCCCGGAATCGGTCCGCGCCGACGTCAGGCGCTGTTGCAGCGATTCGGCGGCCTGCAGGGGGTGGCGCGCGCCGGGGTGGAGGAGCTGAGCCGTACCCCGGGGATCAGCCGGGAGCTGGCCCGGCGCATCCATGATATGTTTCATGACCGATGAACATTCCCAATAGCCTGACCCTGCTTCGCGTGCTGCTGATCCCGGTATTCATCCCGGTCTTCTACCTCCCGTTCGGCTGGAGCAACGAGGCGGCCACCGCCATCTTCGCCATCGCCGCCGTCACCGACTGGCTGGATGGCTTCCTCGCCCGCAGGCTCGGCCAGACCTCGCGCCTTGGGGCCTTCCTCGATCCGGTGGCCGACAAGCTGATGGTGGCGACCGTCCTGGTGCTGCTGGTGCAGCGCAATCCCAGCGTCTGGCTGGCGGTACCGGCGCTGATCATCATCGGCCGCGAGATCGCCATATCGGCCCTGCGGGAATGGATGGCCGGCATCGGCGCGAGCCAGCGGGTCGCGGTCAGTCTGATGGGCAAGATAAAGACCACGGCCCAGATGGCGGCGCTCCTGCTGCTGCTCTACGATGAGCCACTGGGCCCGATCCCGACCTTCGAAGTGGGTCTGGCCTGCCTCTTCATCGCTGCGGGACTGACAATCTGGTCGATGTTCTGTTACCTGTTCGCCGCCTGGCCAGACCTGCGCTCCGGGTGAACCGCTACCTGCCGGGCGCGGACGGCGTCGCGTAGCGGCCCTGTCCCTCCAGGATCCTACGGCAGAACAAAGAGATGGGCTTGCCGCGGCGGTTCCCGGCGCGTGCCGTCCGGTACACCGGCCTTGCTTGACAGGGGCGCCATCTTCATTACAATACGCATCCGTTCAGCGGGAATAGCTCAGTTGGTAGAGCACAACCTTGCCAAGGTTGGGGTCGCGAGTTCGAGTCTCGTTTCCCGCTCCAGTTTTCCGACCCCGGCTGCGCGACCGGGGTTTTTTGTTCCATCCCTGTGCGCTAGGCTGTTCCCTGTACGGGCTGGGTGGCAGAGTGGTCATGCAGCGGCCTGCAAAGCCGTGTACGCCGGTTCGATTCCGACCCCAGCCTCCATTTTCCCGACTCGGCAGTAATGCAGGAACCCGTTGCCCGGGTGGCGGAACTGGTAGACGCAGCAGACTTAAAATCTGCCGGCCCCGTGGCCATGCCGGTTCGATTCCGGCCCCGGGCACCAACTCACGACCCGTGGCCGGGCGATCCCCTGCCACGACCCGCCGATTCAGGCCGCTGGCAGCCCGTTTCCACGGCTGAGACAGCCTCTCTCCCGGGTACTCTCCTCCCCGGCACCCGCCAGAGCCCGCGCCGGAACGTCATGCAATTGACACATTTCTGTCCTATCCTTTGTCCAATGCCCCTGCCGATTGCAGGGACACACACAAGCGATACACTCCTTACGGAGGGGCAAGCCATGAGCAAGACCACCCGACGCGACCCGCTGTCGCAGCTCTATGACGAGGGACTGAAGGCCTTCCGGAACCTGGAACAGGTCCAGAGCAGTTATCTCGATACCCTCGGCCAGACCCAGCTCGCGCTGCTGGAGGCCTGGACCCGTCTCGTGAACCGCCAGATCGAGGCCCTCGGCAACGAGCGCCCGCTGCCCGAGCTGTATGAGGAAACAGCCCGGGAATGGATGGATCTGGGAAACACCCTCAGCGGCAACCTGCAGTCGCTGATGGAGCATGCCAGCGCCCTCCAGGGCTTCGATGCCTGGGGCGGCCTGCGCTCGGACCTGCAGCGAGAGAGGCCGGACCAGGCGGCCTGATCCGCCACGGCCGCCGTATCTTCTGACGCCCCCGCCCCGCGGGGGCGTCCGTTGTTGTAGAATCGCGCATCGCTATCTTGCCATCCGTTCCGGAGACCTTTCTTGGCACCTGACCCGCTTCAGCCCATCTATCCCCTGCTGCGCAGGACCATCGATCCCTTTGGCTTCATGGTGGCCACCCTGCGCGCGCAGCAGGCCTGGCTCGACCACCCGCGAGAGCTCTCCGGGCGGCTCACCGAGTATTACCGCCAGCTGGGAGAGGTGAACCTGCAGGTCGCCGGGCGCTGTTGCGGGGTGAAACTGACCGATGCAGTGCCCCCGGTGCCCTATGACGAGCGCTTCCAGTCCCCGATCTGGGAAGAGAACCCCGTCTACGACCTGCTCAAGGAGCACTATCTGCTCACCACCCGCTGGATCGAGGACTCCCTCTATGACACCCCGGAACTGGACGAGAAGACCCGGCACAAGGCGGCCTTCTTCATGCGCCAGCTCCTCAATGCCCTGTCACCGACCAACTTCTTCTGGACCAACCCGGAGGTGATGTGGGAGACCGCCGTCAGCGGGGGGCAGAACCTGCTGGAGGGTTACCGGCTCTGGCTGGAGGACCTGCGCCGGGGGACCGTGACCATGGTCGACGAGGACGACTTCCGCCTCGGTGAGACGCTGGCCACCACGCCCGGCAAGGTCGTGTTCCGCAACGAGCTGCTGGAACTCATCCAGTATGCCCCCCAGACCGGGAAGGTCCATGCGGTTCCGGTTGTGATCATCGCCCCCTGGATCAACAAGTATTACATCCTCGATCTGGATGCCGAAAAGAGCATGGTCCGCTATCTGGTTTCGAGGGGCTTCACCGTCTTCATCACCAGCTGGAAGAATCCCGATGCCTTGATGCGGGACACCACCTTCGGGGACTACCTGTTCAAGGGTGGCTGGAAGGCACTGGAGGTGGCGCGGGAGATCTGCGACAGTCCCACGGCCCATGCGGTGGGTTACTGCATCGGCGGGACCCTGCTCGCCACCCTGATGGCCTGGATGAACCGCGGACCGGAAAAGGAACGCAGCATCGCCTCCTGGACCCTCTTCACCTCCCTGGTGGATTTCAGCCACCCAGGCGAGATCGAGGTCTTCATCGACGAGGAGTCGATCGAGTGGCTGGAGCGGCAGATGGAGGAGAAGGGCTATCTGGACGGCGAAAACATGGCCTGGTCCTTCCGCATGCTGCGCTCGAACAGCCTGCTCTGGCGCTACGTGGTGAACAACTACCTCTTCGGCCACGAGCCCCCGCCGCTCGACGTCCTCTACTGGAACACCGACACCACCCGGCTGCCGGCGGCGATGCACAGCGAATACCTGCGCCGTTTCTACCTGGAGAACCGCCTGGTGAATCCCGACGACCTGGAAT
>RFJX01000029.1 GCA_003694425.1 Gammaproteobacteria bacterium | reverse complement strand
GTATCAACCTGGATGCAATCATCGCCGGGATGCCAAACATCTCCGATTTCCCGCTGGCCGACAGTGGCCGCAGCTATGCGGGGCCGGCCCTGTTCCTGGCCGGCGAGTACTCCCACCACCTGCGTCCCGAGCACTACCCGAAGGTCCGGGAACTCTTCCCCGCCGCCCGTATCGAGGTGATCCCCGGGTCTGGCCACTGGCCCCACACCGAACAGCCGGAACGCTTCATGGAACTGGTGGAGGGCTTCCTGGCGTCACTTCCGGCTGGACCGGAGGCCAGCGGAAGGTAAAATAGCGCCCCTTTTCCCTCTCCTTCCCGAGGATCCGTCATGTCGAACAAGGTGAACAAGGTCGTGCTGGCCTATTCCGGGGGTCTCGACACCTCCATCATCCTGCGCTGGCTGCAGGAGACCTACGGCTGCGAGGTGGTCACCTTCACCGCCGATCTGGGCCAGGGCGAGGAGCTGGAACCGGCCCGGGCCAAGGCCGAGGCGATGGGGATCCGCGAGATCTACATCGAGGACCTGCGCGAGGAGTTCGTGCGCGACTTCGTCTTCCCCATGTTCCGCGCCAACACCCTCTACGAGGGGGAGTATCTGCTGGGGACCTCCATCGCCCGGCCGCTGATCGCCAGGCGCCTGGTGGAGATCGCGGTGGAGACCGGATCATTCACCAACACACACGGCGCCACCGGCAAGGGCAACGACCAGGTGCGTTTCGAGCTGGGGGCCTATGCCCTGAAGCCCGACATCCGGGTGATCGCCCCCTGGCGGGAGTGGGACCTGAACTCGCGCGAGAGGCTGCTGGCCTACGCCGAGGCGCACGGCATCCCGGTGGAGATGAAGCGCGGCAAGAAATCCCCCTACTCCATGGACGCCAACCTGCTGCACATCTCCTACGAGGGCGGCCCGCTGGAGGACCCCTGGTGCGAGCCGGAGGAGTCGATGTGGCGCTGGACCACTGCCCCCGAGCAGGCGCCGGACGAGCCCCGCTATCTGGTGATCGGGTTCGAGCAGGGCGATGCGGTCTCCATCGACGGGGCACGCATGAGCCCGGCGACCCTGCTGACCGAACTCAACCGGATCGGCGGCGAGCACGGCGTCGGGAGGCTGGACCTGGTGGAGAACCGCTACGTCGGCATGAAGTCCCGCGGCTGCTACGAGACCCCCGGCGGCACCCTGCTGCTCAAGGCCCACCGGGCGATCGAGTCGATCACCCTCGACCGGGAGGCGGCCCATCTGAAGGACGAGCTGATGCCGCGCTACGCCTCCCTCATCTACAACGGCTACTGGTGGAGCCCGGAACGGGAGATGCTGCAGCAGGCCATCGACCAGACCCAGCAGCGGGTCAACGGGGAAGTGCGGCTCAAGCTCTACAAGGGTTCGGTCAGCGTGGTCGGCCGCCGCTCGGAGCGTGACAGCCTGTTCGATCCCGCCCTGGCCACCTTCGAGGAGGATGCCGGCGCCTACGACCAGCGCGATGCCGAAGGCTTCATCCGGCTCAATGCCCTGCGCCTGCGGATTGCCGGCAGGAGGGGCGCCCGATAGCGCGAGGGTGGACCGTGCATGAATCCGGAAGGGATCCCCATCCATCCGGATAACAGGAGGTAAAAAAAACGAAATACCGTGGCACCCCGGAGATCTCCCCACCGGGGTGCCACCCGGGAACTGTGAAGGGGGTCACGGAAGCACCCTACATGCCCGCCTACGCTAAGGTCATCCAGACTGCAAGGAGGGCCTCTCGTTCATGGCGGACACCATCACCCTCTCCGAACTCTCCGGCCAGGCCGCAGCCCCGGACCCCGGATATCCGGCGGCACCCACCGGCGATCCGGAAGCGGAGCTGCTGAGCGGGCAGTCGGCCGCACTGTTGCCCGCCTGGGTAGTGATACTCGCCCTCGCGGCACTGGCCCTGGACGCCCTGCTCGCACCCCACATCCCGGGCTGGAGGCTCATGCCCTGGTCGGGACTGCTGGCGCTCGACGGGGCGCTGCTCCTGCTGCTGCACCACTGGCAACGGCGCGGCCTTCCCCGCGTCATCAGACACTGGCCCACCCTGTTTGCGGGAGTTCACTGGCTCACCGCGCTGGGCTGGGGCCTTGGCGGCCTGCTGCTGCTCCCGGAGGCGCCTGCCCACGTGGCCATGGCCTGGCTCGGTACCGTCTTGGGCCTGAACGCCATTGCCATCACCGTCACCGCGCCGTTGTTCACGGCCTGGCTCCTCGGCACCCTGATTGCCCTCGCTCCCCTCGCCGTCTGGGCCCGGTCCACGGAACTGACGACGGGCGGCCCACTGCCGCTGGCCTGCGGTGCCCTTCTGCTGCTCTCCCTGACTCTGTTCGCGTGGCGTCACCATTCCCGGCAGCGGGATCTGATCCGGGAACTGGTCTCGACCGAGCGCATGCGCGACCTGTTGACCGAGCGGCAGGAGCTGCAACAGACGGAACTGCGGAGGCTGCGCCTCTCGCGGCGCGAGGCGCAGCATGCCAGGAAGGAACTGCAGGCCCGGCTGGAGCGGCTGGAGACCATCTTCCAGTCGGTCGACGAGGCCCTGCTGCTGCTCGATCCCCGGGGCAGGATCCTCGATGCCAACGGTACGGCCTGTGTCATGAGCGGCCTGAGCCTGGAGCAGCTGCTCCAGCGCCCCCTGCAGCAGGCCTTCAGGCTGCAGGACGAGGGCCAGGGGTTGCCACTGCCGGACCCGGTGGCCATCTGCCTGAAGGAGAAGGGGAGCGTGGACGGACCGGAGGATGCGATCCTGAAGCTGGACGGGGAGCGGACCCTGCCGGTCGAATACCACCTCACCCCGCGGATCGGCCAGGATGGAGAGGTACTCGACATGGTCATGGTCCTGCGCGACGTCACCGAGCGCCGGCGCCAGGCCCGGCGCCTGAGCTGGCATGCCACCCATGACCCGCTCACCGGCCTCATCAACCGGCGCGAGTTCGAGCGGCGCCTCGGCAAGCTGGTGCGTCACGCGGAACTGCACGGCACGGTTCATGCCCTCTGTTATCTCGACCTCGACCATTTCAAGGAGGTCAACGACCGCTCGGGGCACGAGGCGGGAGACGAACTGCTCAGGGGACTCACCCGCGCCCTGCAGGGCAGGATCCGGGCCACCGACACCTTCGCCCGCCTCGGCGGTGACGAATTCGGGATCCTCTTCTACAACTGTACGCCGGAGAAGGCCCTGCAGCTCGCCCAGGGGCTGCGGCGCACGGTCGAGGAGTACGACTTCCGCTGGCAGGGCGTCGAGCACAGGACCGGGGCCAGCATCGGCCTCACCCTGATCGATCAGCGGCGACGGCCGATGGCGGAGCTGATGCGCGAGGCCGACCGCGCCTGTTACCTGGCCAAGCATGCCGGCCGCAACCGGGTCCACCTGTTCCAGGCCGGTGACGAGGCGACCACTGGAACGGTGCAGGAGGAGACAGCGCAGGATGGCGCGCTTCAATTGCGCCGCTTCAGCCCTCTGCACCCCGGCGACAGGGGCGCGGTCTGTGAGGTCGTGCCGGCCGGGGGTGCCGGAACCCGCGCGGGCCAGCCCGCGGACGAGAGCGACCGGCGGCTTTTCAGGAGCGCGCTGGCTGCCCTCGGATCCGGCGCCGGAAGTCTGCGCGAAGGCGACTATGTCGCCATACCGCTGCGTGCCGAAAGCATATGCGACCCCGCCTTCCTCCGTTTCGTGACCGATACCCTGGACCAGTCGGGTGTGGATCCGGGCCAGATCTGCTTCGAGCTGGACCACGCGCGCCTGATCAACCACATGGCGCGGGCCCGCAGTTTCATCATCGCCCTCAAGGCCCGCGGCTGCCGTTTCATCCTCGACGGCTATCGCCCCCATCCGGACGGCATCGAGTCGCTGGACCTGCTACCGGTCGACTTCCTCAAGCTGGCGCCCATGGCCGAAGGACAGGGAATGGACCCGGAGGAGCACTACCGTCTGATCCGGGAACTGAGCCGGCAGGGCCACTGCCGGGGGATCCTGACCATCTCCGGCGAGCAGGGAGACGACCGCCTGCGCGATGCGCTCAGGCGGATGGGTATCGACTACGGCCTCGAACCGGAGGCTGCCTCCGGCTGAACCCGGCAGGGCCCGGGTCCCGGACCAGCGCTGTCTGGACAACCCGCAGCGGGCGGCGCAGAATCGGGCCCCATGCAGGAGCGGCAGTTCAGCTTTCACCCCATCGGCCACGTCGAACATGCGGTCCCCGACGATGAGGTCCCGCGCCGGAGACGGGACCTGGTGTGCGACGTCGTCCTCGCGCCGGAACTGGCCCCCGCCCTGGATGGCATCGAGGACTATTCCCACATCTTCGTCCTGTTCTGGATGCACCGCCTGGCCGGAGGCCCCTGTCGTCTCAGGGTACATCCCCGGGGCCGGGAGGACCTCCCCCTGACCGGCGTCCTCGCCACCCGCAGCCCGCACCGTCCAAACCCCGTGGGCCTCGCGGTCTGCGAACTCCTCGAGCGGCGGGACTACCGGCTCACCGTACGCCGGCTCGACGCCTTCAACGGCACCCCCGTCATCGACATCAAGCCCTACGACCTCTACGACCGGGTCGAGCGGCCGCGGGTCCCGGAGTGGTGGCTGCAACGATCTGGCGGCAAAGGCTTTTCTGCGCTAGAGTAGGCGCTTTTCCAGGCAAGGATCTTCGCCCATGCAGCGCCACCGCTTCACCTTCACCGGCCGCCTTGCGCCCCTGCTGCTGGGCGCGCTGCTGCTGGGCGGCCTGCCGGGGGCCGAGGCCAGGCCGGAGAACGGCAAGTCGTTCAAGAACTGGACCGTCCGCTGCGAGAAGGCGAAGGAGGCGGAGACCGAGACCTGCTACATCTTCCAGAACCTGGTCCTGAAGGAGGGGGGACAACGGGTGCTGCACATCGCGGTCGGTTACCTGCCCCAGCGGGAGGAGCCGGTGGCCCTGCTCACTCTGCCCCTGGGCATCTCCCTGCCGCCAGGCGGCACCCTCCAGGTGGACGACAACGAACCCGTGCGGTTCCAGATCGAACGCTGTGAACCCAATGGGTGTCGCGCCGGTCTGATACTGAAACCGGAGCTGCTGGAGCAATTCAGGAAGGGGATGAACGCCCAGGTCACCTTCCACGATGCGGCCCGGCGCCCCGTCAGCGTGCCGGTCTCCCTCCAGGGCTTCACCGCGGGCCTGGCCTCGCTGAAGTAGGCGGGAACGGGAGTCGCGACACGGGTGAGGAGTGTCGCCCCTCTCCCCGCTGCAGATATACCAACCGACAATCCAAGGAGACAATCAAGATGAAGCGAACCCTTCAGCTCGTTTTCGCCGGACTGCTGCTGCTGCCGCTGCTGGCCAGTGCCCACGGCCCCACCCCGGTCAAGCTGATCAAGGAGATCGAGGTCAACGCACCGCCGGAGAAGGTCTGGGGGATCATCGGCGACTTCTGCGCCATCGAGAAGTGGCACCCGGCGGTCTACAAGTGCGAGAGCACCGACGGCAACAACAAGGACTCCATGCGGACCCTGACCCTGGAGAAGGAAGGCGGCCCCGTGATCAAGGAACAGCTGGTGGTCTGGGATGCCGAGAAGATGAAGTACAAGTACCGGATCAAGGAGCGCCCCATCGAGGTGCTGCCGGTCAACAGCTATCTGAGCGAGATCAGCGTGCGTCCCGACGGCAAGGGGGGCTCCATCGTCAAGTGGTGGGGACGCTTCTACCGCGGCTGGATGCAGAACGACCCGCCGCCGGAGCTGAACGAGGAGGCGGCGAAGAAGGCGGTCGGCGGCATCTATGACGCCGGCCTGGCCAACATCAAGAAGCTTGCCGAACAGTAAATCTCACCCGATGACACCCGCCAGGACAGCGTACCTCCTCGCAGGGGCGTTGCTCCTGGCGGGCCTCTCCGTCTCCGCCGCCCCCCTTGCCTGGATCACCAACCAGGGCGAGGACACGGTGTCGGTCATCGACCTCTCCAGTGGCGCCACCCTGAGCAAGGTCCCGGTGGGCGGCAAGCCGGCCGGCGTCGCCGTCGCGCCCGATGGCAGGGTGTACATCAGCAATCCGGAGGGGCAGGCCGTCTCCGTCATCGACGGTGATGCCCATGCGGTCGTCGCCACCATCCCGGTCGATGGCAGTCCGGTGGGTATCGCGGTATCGCCGGACGGCACCCGGCTCTACGTCAGCGAGTGGTTCAACGACCGGCTGAGCGTCATCGATACCCGCACCCTGAAGCCGATCGCGCGGATCCCGGTGGGGAGGGCGCCGGCCGGGGTGGATGTACGGCCCGACGGGGGCGAGGTCTATGTCGCCAACCGCAATGACGGGACCGTGTCGGTGATCGACGCGAAAGAGCTTGCGGTGACCGCGACCCTGAAGACGGGAGAGGCCCCCTTCGGACTGCAGGTCTCCGCCGATGGCCGGCGCCTGTATGTGGTCAATGTCCACGACAACAGCGTCAGCGTGTTCGACACCGGGGATCACCACCTGCTGGGTACCGCACGGGTGGGGGAGTTCCCCTACTGCGTCACCGAGGACCCGGTCCGCCACCGGCTGTTCGTCAGCAACGAACAGGGAGACAGCGTTTCGGTCGTTGCCCTCGACGGCCTGCGCACGCTGACCGAGATAGACGTCTCCTCCACCCCCGAGGGGGTTGGTTACGACCCCGCAACCGACCGGATCTACGTCGCCAGCTGGTTCGAGAACCGGCTGGACGTGATCGACCCGGTTCGTCTCAAGGTGGTGACCAGTTATCCCGCAGGTGAAAACAGCCGCGCCCTGGGGCGTTTCATCAGCGACTGACCTCAGCCCTGCTGCAGCAGGTCCCGCAAGTCGATCAGCGCGGCATTGGCCCGGGAGATGTAGGAGGCCATCACCAGCGAGTGGTTCGCCACCAGTCCGAATCCGGTGCCATTGAGGATCACGGGGCTCCATACGGGCTCCTGGGTACTCTCCAGCTCCCGGATGATCTGCTTCAGGCTGACCCGGGCATTCTTCTTCTCCAGCACTTTGGCGAAATCGACCTCCACCGCCCTGAGGAAGTGGATCAGGGCCCAGCAGGCGCCGCGGGCCTCGTAGAAGACGTCGTCTATCTCCAGCCAGGGCGTCTTGATCACCATCTCCTGCGGGGCCGGCGTCGACTGCTCTCCCTCCGGCTCGCCCTCCAGGTCGATATTGATCCGCACTTGGCCGACGCTGGCGGAGAGGCGCTGGGAGAGACTGCCCAGGCGCTTCTCCACGAAGCCCAGCCAGGTACGCAGATTGTCGGCCCGGGCGTAGAACTGCGCCTGCTGCTGCGCCGGATCGGCCAGCCGCGCCAGATACCGGTCCAGGGCCCGGATCCCCTTGCGATACTCCGACTCGGTCGGGGGGAAGAGCCAGGAGTCGGTGTCGAAGTGGAACTGAGGATCGGCGATGGCCAGGTCCGGGTCCTCGGTGGACTGGGTCTGGGAGCGGGAGAAGTCATTGCGCAGCACCTGGGCCAGGTCGCGCACCTGGACCACGACCCCGAATTCCCAGTTGGGGATATTGTCCATGAAGACGGCCGGGGAGAGGCGGTCGTTGGTCAGATAGCCGCCGCGCTTCTCCAGCAGGGTTGCGGCCACTTCACGCAGGGCGACGGTGGTGACATAGCCGGGCACGAGTGGTCCTTCGGTTACGCCGGCGTGCCGCCGGGCGGCCTCCACCACGTCGAAGGGGTCCGGCTCATGGTCCCACCAGAGCATGGTCCCCAGATTGGCGACCACCAGCAGGACCAGCAGAACCAGGATGCGGTAACTCCACCCCTCCTCCCGCCACCGTTCTAGAAAATCCTGCAGTCTCTCTCTCATTCTGTCTCTCTCCCAGTGGTGGTCGCCGGTGATTATACCCGCCGGGGGGAGGCCGGATGTCGCCTGTGGGCAACATCCTCTTCCTCCAGGGGCCGTTCTGCCTTCTTCCGGACCGATTCAATTGCACTGCTTTCAATCAGTTGACTCCTGTGGCACGAAGTGTGCTACTTGGGGAGCAAGGAATCCACCGGACACTCCCATGACCAGGATGATGAAATCGCTGACGGCCCTGCTCCTGTTGCCCTTGAGTGGTGCGATCCTCGCCGCGCCCATGCCCCAGCTACCGGACCGCTACTGGGGCGGCAATGACCACGGCTGGGGGGATGTCATCGGTGACCCCGGCAAATTCGATACCCATGGTGCCAACGTCAGCCGCAGCGGAACCTGGCTCTCGGTCGAGGTCTTCACCAATTTCGCCGGGCTGGCGGATGACGGGCTGTACTCCGCCTATACCTACAGCGGCAAGGGGATCGGCTATGGCGACCTGTTCCTGAACGACCTCTGGACCCCGCACGGCAGCGAGCCCTGGCTCAGTGACGACCATTCCAACGGGACCGCCTGGAAATATGTCTTCGTCCTGGACGACCGCTGGAG